>CABSMK010000013.1 GCA_902478825.1 uncultured Collinsella sp. | reverse complement strand
TTTCGATTGTAGAGGACGGATTATATGAAAGGCATCATCCTCGCCGGCGGGTCCGGCACGCGCCTGTACCCGCTCACGCTCGTGACCTCCAAGCAGCTGCTTCCGGTCTACGACAAGCCCATGATCTACTACCCGCTTAGCACCCTCATGCTGGCGGGCATCCGGGACATCCTGGTCATCTCCACGCCGACCGACCTCCCCAACTTCGAGCGCCTGCTCGGGGACGGCTCGCGCTACGGCGTGAACCTGTCCTACGCCGAGCAGCCGAGCCCCGACGGCCTCGCGCAGGCATTCACCATCGGCGAGGACTTCATCGCCGGCGAGCCGTGCGCCCTGGTGCTGGGCGACAACATCTTCTACGGCAACGGGCTGTCGCGCCACCTGACGCGCGCCGTCCAGAACGCAGAGTCGGGCCGCGCCACGGTCTTCGGCTACCACGTGGACGACCCCGAGCGCTTCGGCGTCGTGGAGTTCGACGGGGAGGGCAGGGCCGTCTCCATCGAGGAGAAGCCCGAGCGCCCCAAGAGCTCCTACGCCGTCACCGGCCTGTACTTCTACCCGGGCGACGTGGCCGCCAAGGCGCATGAGGTCAAGCCGTCGGCCCGAGGCGAGCTGGAGATCACCGACCTCAACCGGATGTACCTGGAGGAGGGGACGCTTTCCGTGGTCACCCTGGGCCGCGGCTACGCGTGGCTGGACACCGGCACCATGGAGAGCCTGCACGAGGCCGCTGAGTTCGTCCGCGCCGTGGAGCACTCCCAGGACCTGCCCGTGTCCGTGCCCGAGGAGATCGCCTGGGAGAACGGCTGGATCACGACCGCGGAGCTGGAGGAGGCCGCGAAGGCCTACGGCAAGTCGGTCTACGGGCAGCACCTCAAGAAGGTCGCCGCCGGCGAGATCGTCAACAGCCCGCGCGAGTACTAGGAGGAACCCCTCATGTCTGAGATTTTTGAACCCAAGAACATCATCGTCACGGGCGGCTGCGGCTTCATCGGCAGCAACTTCGTCCACTACGTGGTGGACAACCACCCGGGCGTCCACGTGACCGTCCTGGACAAGCTGACCTACGCCGGCAACCCCGAGAACATCGCCGGCCTGCCCGAGGATAGGGTCGAGCTCGTCGTGGGCGACATCTGCGATGCTGCGCTGCTCGATGAGATCGTCCCCGGCCACGACGCGATCGTCCACTACGCCGCCGAGAGCCACAACGACAACTCCATCGCCGACCCCGAGCCCTTCCTGCGCACCAACGTCGAGGGAACCTTCCGCCTGCTGGAGGCCGTCCGCAAGTACGGCGTCCGCTACCACCACGTCTCCACCGATGAGGTCTACGGCGACCTGGCGCTCGACGACCCGGCCAAGTTCACCGAGGAGACGCCCTATCACCCGTCCTCGCCGTACTCGAGCACCAAGGCCAGCTCCGACATGCTCGTGCGCGCCTGGACCCGCACCTACGGCCTCCGCACCACGATCTCCAACTGCTCCAACAACTACGGACCCTTCCAGCACGTGGAGAAGTTCATCCCAAGGCAGATCACCAACATAATCGACGGCGTGCGCCCCAAGCTCTACGGGAGGGGCGAGAACGTGCGCGACTGGATCCACACCGAGGACCACTCCAGCGCCGTCTGGGACATCCTCACCAAGGGCCGCATGGGGGAGACCTACCTCATCGGCGCAAATGGCGAGAAGAACAACATCACGGTCCTGCGCATGATCCTCGAGGCGATGGGAAAGGACCCCGAGGACTTCGACTGGGTCGCCGACCGCCCCGGCCACGACCGCCGCTACGCCATCGACTCCACCAAGCTCCGGCGCGAGCTCGGCTGGAGGCCGGCCCACACCGACTTCGCCGAGGGGCTCAAGGCCACCATCGACTGGTACGTAGCCAACGAGTCCTGGTGGCGCCCGGCCAAGGAGGCCACCGAGGCCCGCTACCGCGCGCAGGGGCAGTAAGGAGAGCAGAGACATGGCAGACATCGCATTCGAGAAGGACCTCTCCGTCACCGAGACCGGCATCGGGGGCCTCATGGTCGTCGACCTCGCCGTCCACGGCGACTCGCGCGGCTGGTTCAAGGAAAACTGGCAGCGCGCCAAGATGACCGCCCTGGGCATCCCCGACCTTAAGGTCGTCCAGAACAACGTCTCCTACAACGAGAAGAGGGGCGTCACCCGCGGCATCCACGCCGAGCCCTGGGACAAGTTCATCTCCGTGGCCCGCGGCTCGGTCTTCGGCGCCTGGGTGGACCTGCGCGAGGGCAGCGAGACCTTCGGCAAGGTCTACACCTGCACCCTGGACCCGTCCAGGGCCATCTACGTCCCGCGCGGCGTGGGCAACTCCTTCCAGGCGCTCGAGGACGGCACCGCCTACACCTACCTGGTGGACGCCCACTGGTCCCTCGAGTTGAAGAAGACGTACACCTTCGTGAACCTCGCCGACCCCGAGCTTAACATCCAGTGGCCCATCCCGCTCGAGCAGGCCACCGTCTCCGAGGCGGACAAAAACCACCCGATGCTGAAGGACGTCGTCCCCATGGCGCCGAAGCGCACCCTCGTCACCGGCTGCAACGGGCAGCTGGGCCGCGCGGTCCGCGCGCTGGCCGAGGAGCGCGGCGTGGCGAAGGACTTCGACTTCTGCGACATCGACACCTTCGACATGTCCGACCCGGACGCCTACTCGAAATACGACTGGTCGCTCTACGGCACCGTGATCAACTGCGGCGCCTACACGGCCGTGGATAAAGCGGAGACCCCCGGGGGCCGCGTGACCGCCTGGAAGGCCAACGCGACCGGGCCGGCGCTCCTCGCCCGCACCTGCGCCGAGCACGGGATCACGCTGGTCCACGTGTCCTCCGACTACGTCTTCGACGGCACGGCCGAGGTCCACACAGAGGACGAGCCGTTCTCCCCGCTGTCCGTCTACGGCCAGACCAAGGCAGCCGGCGACATCGCCGTGGCCGGCTGCCCGCGCCACTACATCATGCGCTCCAGCTGGGTCATCGGCGAGGGCCACAACTTCGTGAAGACGATGAAGGGGCTGTCCGATCGCGTCGCCGACCCGGACGACAAGCTGGACAAGGTCACCGTCGTGGACGACCAGCTGGGACGCCTGACCTTCACGCGAGACATGGCCGAGGCCATCTTCCACGTGCTGGGGATGCACGCCCCCTACGGAACCTACGACTGCACCGGCTCCGGCGCCGTCAAGTCCTGGGCGGACATCGCCCGCGCCGTCTTCGAGGCAGCCAACGGCAACGGGGAGAAGGTCGTGCCGGTCAGCACCGCCGACTACTACGCCGGCGCCGTCGGCCCCATCGCCCCGCGCCCGGTCCACTCCGCGCTCGACCTGTCCAGGCTCGAGGCTGCCGGCTTCCACATGCCCGACTGGGAGGAAGAGCTGGGGGAGTACCTCAAGACGCTCTAGCCGCTATTAACTTTTCGAGAGTAAAAGCCGCCGCTTGTTAACGGCGGCTTTTCTTTTGCCTGGCGTATAGTCCTGCAACAAGGGCGGCGGTCGCCAGACTCACTGCAAGTCCCGCAAGGGCGCCCGGAGTCTTGTAGGTCATCACGATTCTATTTGCGCCTTTCTGTATGTTCAGGGACGACAAACCCTTATCGGCGGCGGGCGTTAGTTCTGCGGCGGTTCCGTTTACCGTTACGTTCCAGCCCTCATCGTACGGAACGCTCAGCAGCAGGTTGCCGTCATCCTTGGCGGTATATTTGCCTTCGATTCTTCCGTCCTCAAAAACTGTCGGAACAAATTCGCTCGTCTTAAGCTCGTTAATAATCTGCTCGAAAACGTCCAGATTGAGGGCGTAAAAGACCGGCTCATTGTCTTGGGGCATGTCTGTATAGCCCTCTGCGACTCCGATTGACACCGTATGCTGGCTCGGGGCGTCCGATGCATCCGCAATCTGGCGGATATTATTGTCGAATCTCCAGGCTTCGTTTTCGATCGTTCGCTGGTCGATGGTAAGGGTGACGGGCCAATAACTGCCGGCGGTCGCATCTTTGTTAATGTAGAGATACCCGATGGAGCTTGCCGGTACAGTAACGCTCCATTGCTTTAAGCCATCGCTATTCTCCGTGCTCGTGGCCTCGATCTTGGTATAGAGCTCGACCTCGCGGCCTAGGATTTTGCTGTAGAGGTCGTTCTGCTTTTCGAAGGGGTTCTCGATCTTTAGCGTGCTGTTTTGGATATCGCTTGAGGCCGCGACGCCAATGCTGAGCGCATAGGGGTTCTCGTACACCGCGCTTGTGGAGTCGGCATGATTCGTCTTGGCTAAAACGTATCCCGCGGGCGCGTTTTCAGGAATAGCATACTTGACTCCCAGTAGGGCATCGACGGCGAGAATGGGCTCGGCATAACGGGTCGAGAATTCGCCGACGGTGCTGTATCCAAGGGAGTTGAGCAGTGCGATGGCCTGCGGGTTATTTGCGGATGAGTAGGACGACAGCTGGTTGTACCCAAGCACTAAGCCTTCGTTGAGGGCGGCGCTATCGGCGCGCGTGGTCGTTCGATCGATGCGGTAGAATGACGCAGAATCTTGGTCTTGAATGGCTGTGATCGTGTTGGTTGCGGTGGTCACATAGGTACAGTTGGCATCTTCGGAATAGCCTGCGTACAGTTGGTTCCACATCACATGGGCGTTGATAAACAACTCAATTGCGGTGATTGTCAGGATTGGTAATACGACGGCGGGTCGATAGACATGACGAAATTTGGGCTGGCCCTCGAACACCTGCAACGAATAGCCTGCGGCCCACATCGTAAAGAAGCCCAGCAAAAAGGCTGTGCGCGAATAGAACCCGTTGGGAACGCGCATGCCGCACCAGATGTACTCGAGCGGGCTCAAAACGGAGCTAGCGATCAGGACGGCTGTGACGACGAACGTTGCGATGCGTATCTTGGCCGAAACCTTGCGGTTAAACAGTAGGCTTATTGCAAGTAACATCATGATTACGCCGCAATAGAACTGCGGCGTGTTCCCGTTATTCACCCACATGCCGGGGATGAAGCCCCTGATGAGCGATTTGAGGCCTGTTTTAAGCAAAGGGCCAAGTGCCAGCACGGGGCCGCCTTTTGCCATGGCAAGGATGGTCGGCAAAAAGGTCCAGGCGGACAGGAGCAGCCCAAGCATCATAGCCCCTGCAAATCGTAGGGCCCGGTCGAGCGTGAGCATCCAGCTAAATCCTTCTGCAGCGACGTAATCGACAAACTCAACCAATACGAAGATGCAGAGGAATAGGATGCTGATATAGGCCGTATACCAACAGAACATGACATTGAGGGCAATCGCAATAACGAGGCGTATCATTTTTTGCTCCCGAATGAGCTCGTAGCATCCGAAAGCGCAGATGGGCAGTAGGATAAGACAATCAATCCAGAGCGGATTGCACAAATTACTTATGGTCCAACTGCAAAACGTAAATGATAGGGAAAGTAGGAATGCTGCGGGCTTGGGTAGACCAAAACGCCTTTGCAGGAACCAAGCGCTGCTAATGTGGATACAGCCAAGCTTGAGTGCGCTGATGACGAATACAAAGAGCGTCAGCTTGTCTGCGGGAAACAGCACGCAGAACAGGTTGAAGGGGCTGGCGAGGTAGTAGCTATAGAGCCCCCATGTGTTCATACCGAGTCCCTGTGAGAAGGAATAGCGAAGGTTTGCCTCGCCTAAAAGGACGCGGCGAAACCACGCGAAGAAGTCGATGTATTGGTATTTGAGATCGTTGGTGAGAAATGAGTTGTCGCCAAAGGGGTAGACATGCCCCGCCGCTGCAAGTGCGACAAAGAGTGCGACGGAACACGTGAAGCAGGCGGCGTAGAACGCCACATTCTTGAGCATGCTGTTATTGGGCCGTGTCATCAGATTCCTCGTTGGACTCTCGGATGATATAGATGGGGCGGCGCTTGGCCTCCAAGTAGGCTTTTGCCAAGTATTCACCGATGATTCCTAAGCACAGAAGCTGCATGCCACCAAACAGCGTTATGAGGCAGGCGAGGGATGGCCATCCGCCGACGGGGTCACCCCAAACAAGCGTTTTGACCAGGATGACGATGAATCCCAGGATGGCAATGAGACAGAAAACGATACCCGTGAGGGCGGCGAGGGAGAGCGGCGCCGTGGAAAACGCGACGATGCCGTCGATGGAATAGAGGAGCAGCGACCAAAAGCTCCATTTGGTCTCGCCGGCCACGCGGTTGACGTTTACGTAGGGGAGCCATTTGGTCTTGAAGCCGACCCAGCCGTAAATGCCCTTGGAGAATCGGTTGTATTCGCCCATGGAGATGATGGCGTTGACCATAGGTCGCTTCATGAGCCTAAAATCGCGTGCTCCGTCGACGATGTCGGCCTTGGAAATGCGGTTGATGATCTTGTAGAACATACGGGCGCAGAACGACCTGATGGGAAGCTCGCCTTCGCGGGTGGTCCTGCGTGTGGCGACGTTATCGTAGTTTTCGGTCTGCAAGATCTCGTACATCTGCGGCAGGAGCGAGGGCGGGTCCTGCATGTCGGCATCCATGGTGGCGACATAGTTGCCCTTTGCGTGCTGGAGTCCTGCGAGTAGTGCCGCCTCCTTGCCAAAGTTCCGCGAGAAAGAGTGCCAGTGGATGACGTATGGATGCGCCGCCGCGGCTTCTGCTTTCATGACGGCAAGCGTTTTGTCTGCCGAACCATCGTCGATGAGGACGGCTTCAAAGGAGATCTCGGGGTACTGCTGAGTCATGATGCGAACGACGCCATCGAGCTCTTTGAGAAAGATCGGAAGTGATTCCTGCTCGTTGTAGCACGGCACGACGATGGAGATGAGCGGCATGGTGGTTTACCTCTCGCTTGGCTTGGAAGTAGGGCGGCCGGGCTGGTCATCGTAGACGTATTTGCTGTACACGTTTACCTCCCACTGCTTTTTTTCGACCTTTGCTACAGAATCTAGGATGAAGCCGGTCGCAAGGCTCAGGCCGCACAGGAACATAAACGAGGCGGCGAGCATAGCGGTGGGGAAGCGCGGGACGAGGCCGGTCTGGAAATATTCGACAACGATGGGCATGCCCAGGGCGAGGCCGAATACCGCGAACAGAAGCGCAACGAGGCTGAAGAACTTCAGCGGGCGGTAGTCCTTGAACAGCGTGCCGATCATCGCAACGACTTTAATGCCGTCGCTCACGGTATTGAGCTTGGACTCGGAGCCTTCCGGACGGTCGCGGTACTCGATGGGCACGTCTTTGATGCGCCAACGGTGGTCGACGGCGTGGATCGAGAGCTCGGTTTCGATCTGGAAGCCCTCGGAAAGCACAGGGAAGGTTTTAACGAACGGGCGGCTCATGGCGCGGTAGCCTGTCATGACGTCATCGAAGCTGTAGCCATAGATCCACTTGATCATGGCGCGGACCAGATTATTGCCAAAGCCGTGGAAGGCACGCTTGTTCTCCTCGGCGTAGGTGCCGTTGGAAAGGCGATCGCCTACGGTCATGTCGGCCGTGCCGTTAAGGATGGGCTCGCAGAGGGCCTTGGCCGCCTCGGCGGGGTAGGTGTCGTCTCCGTCGACCATCAGGTAGCAATCGGCGTCGATATCGCGAAACATCTGGCGGCACACGTTGCCCTTTCCCTGACGGGGCTCAAAGCGGACTGTGGCGCCGTGCTCGGTGGCAATGCGTGAGGTATCGTCCGACGAGTTGTTGTCATAGACATAGACCGTCGCCTGCGGAAGCTCGCGGTGAAAGTCGTCGATGACTTTGCCGATCGTGAGCGCTTCGTTGTAGCAAGGGATGATGACGGCGATGGATTCAGAATTCACTTAATGCTCCTTATACATTCAATCCTAGAAAGTATAGCCGTTTGGGCCTGGCATCCTAAGATGTGGGTTAGTTCTCCAGTTTTGTTGCGCGAATCGTTTGCATGGCCGTCGGGTCTATACTGTTCGTTTGTCAACGATTACGAGTAAAGGAGTTGCATCCGTGTCGGATCAGACAAAGCAACAAGAAACTCGCAGTCTGCCTGCGACGTTTGCTAAGAACGAATTTGAGAAGGACGCGTTTATCCTTCGTCAGCTGGTTACCAAGGATTTTAAGATCAAGTATCGCCGTAGCGTTCTGGGCGTCGCATGGTCGGTGCTCAACCCGCTGCTGATGATGATCGTCATGGCCATCGTGTTCTCGACGATTTTTGGCCAGGGCCGCAATGGCTCAATGACGCCCGAGATGTACCCGCTGTACTTGATCGTGGGTAACATTACCTTTGCCGTCATGTCTGAGTCTACTAACCAGGCCCTGACGTCGATCGTGGGCGCTGCCCCTCTGCTCAAGAAGGTTAAGGTGCACCGCTGGGTTTTCCCGGTGCAGAAGGTGCTCTTCTCGCTGGTCAACTTTGCCTTCTCGCTGGTCGCCGTCGCCATCGTCATGCTGTGGTTCCGCGTTATGCCTTCTTGGCACCTGATTCTGCTGCCGGTTTGCCTGCTGCTGCTTATGTGCTTCTGCATGGGCCTGGGCATGATGCTCTCTGCCCTTACGGTCTTCTTCCGCGACGTTATGCATCTGTGGAGCGTCGTCATTACGGCGTGGACTTACATTACGCCCATCTTCTGGACGACTGACTATATTGCGCAAATGCCGCATCTCGTGCGTATCTTGATGTATGCGAACCCCATGTTCAACTACCTGCAGTTTATGCGCGATATCTTCCTGTTCCAGACTACGCCCTCGCTTATGACGTTTGGTATGTGCGTCGCTTGGGCGGTTCTTGCGCTTATTATTGGCTATACCGTGTTCCATAAGTCCGAGCGCAAATTTATCCTCTACATCTAAGGAGTGCTGTGATGACTGAATCTGTTGTTGATTACAGCGAGCAGCCTCTGGCTGTCGAGGTCGACGACGTCACCATGATCTTTAACATGGCGTCCGAGTCGCTGACCAACCTCAAGGAGTACTTCATCAAGCTTGCCAAGCATGAGTTGTTCTTTGAGGAGTTTAGGGCGCTTAAGCATATCTCGTTTGATATTCATCGTGGCGAGGTCGTGGGTCTGGTCGGCACCAATGGCTCCGGCAAGTCTACGATGCTCAAGATTATCGCTGGCGTGCTTGAGCCAAGCGAGGGCAGCGTTAAGGTGCACGGTAACATCGCGCCGCTGATTGAGCTTGGTGCTGGCTTTGACCCCGAGCTGACCGCCCGCGAGAACATCTATCTGAACGGCGCCCTGCTCGGCTATACCAAGGAGTTCATCGATGCCAACTTTGACGGCATTATCGAATTCGCTGAGCTGCAGAACTTTGTCGATATGCCGCTCAAGAACTTCTCCTCGGGCATGGTGGCGCGTATCGCCTTTGCAATCGCGACGATTACCGAGCCCGATATTCTGATCGTTGACGAGACGTTGTCCGTCGGTGATGTGTTCTTCCAGCAGAAGTGCGAGGCCCGCATCCAGCACTTTATCCAGAGCGGCGAAGTGACGGTTCTGTTCGTTTCGCACTCCATGGAGCAGGTTGAGCGCATCTGCCAGCGTGCCGTTTGGATTGAGAAGGGTGACCTTCGCATGGACGGCCCGGTCAGTGAGGTCTGCAAGGCGTACCGTGAGCAGTTCAACTAGGTTATAATTACTTACGCTTGGCCGAATTGTTTGGCTGGGCGTGCGGTTATTTGCTCCATTAGCTCAGTTGGATAGAGCAGGGGACTTCTAATCCCAAGGTCGACGGTTCGAATCCGCCATGGAGCACCATCGTTTATTAAGCCCAGACCGCTTGGTGGTCTGGGCTTTTTTCATTTTGTGTGCTGCGGTTTTGAAGGGTTCGCCATGAGAAGCAAAAGGCTCGACTGGATCGATATTGCAAAAGGGATTGCAATTATTCTGGTCATTGTGGGGCACACCGTCCCAAATCCCTCTCCCTTGAGGCACGCGATCTTCTCGTTTCACATGCCGGTGTTCTTTATTCTTGCCGGGTATACGTTTAGGCCGAAGCGGTGGTGCGAGCGTTCTGCGGACAGGCAAGCCTTGCCGTCTTTGCCTTTCATGCGGTTGACTGGTTTATCCCTTGGCAGGCGATGTCGTTGCTTTTAACGCTGCCAGTACCATGGCTCTTTGCGTCGATTGTGCGCTGCGGGTGCGACATAGGGTTGGCGTACGTGATCAAGAAGGCGTAACAAAAACGGGGAGGACTAACTTGGCCCTCCCCGCTGTATCTAGTCTGCCTTCAGGCACTCGGGCAAGACGTTTGCAACTGCATTCATTGCCTGTGGCCTCAGGTACTGCTCATTGAGCTTTGCCTTTCTGTAGGCGTAGCGAGTGTCTGTCGAGTACTTGATCAATACGTCGGTGAAGAATCGCTCCCAACTTAGGTACTTGCGGCTTTCGATATAGCTCGAAGGATCCTTGAGGATTTTTGGAATGTCGTTACTGGGAATGAGGCCAGATTGCAGAAGTGTCCACTCAAATGATTCCGGGAGGAACAAGCGAACGTTCTTGTAAACGCGCTGTCCGAGCACCTTTTCGATGTAGGGACCAAACGCTGCGCCGTCTCCAATGGCAAGAACGTTTTGCTCGGGGCATTCGTGAATTGTCCGCTTTAGATTTGCTACGCCGGTGGCGGTATAGCAGGGGATCCCGAGCCGGTTGCAAAGAGCGTTGTAGAATTGATAGCCAGATTTGCTATCTTCGACAACTACGGCGTCGGGTACCTCGAATCCAACATTTAGATCCTGATACAGCATACTTGCCGTGTGGTCATATAGCGGCTTGGTCACCGAGTAGAAGCGTCTGTCGCTCTTGCGGCCATTGATTGTTTTACTTGTCGTGTTGACTAACTTCAGGATCTCATCAACGCTGTAGGGGAGCTCGTTGGCATCGCGACGAGATATCAGAACATAATAGTTGGATGATCCGTTGACGGCTTTGGCGAAGTCCTTTGAGTAGATAAACTCGTTGCCCTCATCTAGAAAGACAATTGAATCTTCGATGATCGACAGCTCGCGCTCCCAGCGTCTGCCGGAAAGCGTTTCGCAAGGCACGTTGCAGCTGAGCGTAACGCCGCTTTCCGGTCCTCGGTCGTTGTAGTCGCGAATCATCGAGATGAGCGTCGTTTTGCCCGTGCCGCTGTTGCCGCGTATAAAGGAAATATTGCGCTTAAACGTGAGTGTGTATTTGACCTTTGCACGCTCTACGACAACGGTATGCGTTCCCTTCATTACTCATCAACATCCAAAAAGTCATTCGTGGCACCGACAAACTCCTGCATGTTCCTGACGATGCGGCCGTCGTTATCGATGCGAATCTCAAAACGCTTCCAGGGGAACTTCATGATGTGGTAAAGGGTTACCAGCACATCCTGTTCTTTGCCAATTTTGAGCAGCCAGCGGGCACAATTGTCTCCGCAGGTGGATGCGTTGAACACCATGTTTGGGATATTGCGTACCAGCAGCAGCGTCTTAACGCCGCCGGACAGTTCGAGTGGAGTGATTGAGCCCAGCTGCTTGCTTACGATGTTGCGGGGACCGATGAGCTCTGATCCGTCCACGCTTTTAATAATCTGTGCGGCCATAGGATCTTCGAACCATGAGTCCAAGTATGAGTTCCTAAAATAGGTTTCGGTATCGTAGATGGAACCGGGGTAATCTCCCAGGTGAATGCTCAGCATGTGGGTCTCCAGACGTTGTGTGACTGCAACGATTATATGCCAGTAATAAAATGCCGGCAGCAGCGAGGTCGCTGCTGCCGGCGCTGGCATTATTAGCGTGTGAATCGCGTTGATGGATTTGCTCGCGAGGCTACTTTTCGAGATGCTCCCTCAGCAGCTCCAGCGCGTGAGCGTAGCCCTGCAGGCCCTCACCGGTGATGGTGGCAAAGCAGGCCAGGCGGGCGTAGCTTACCTGTCGGAAGTCCTCGCGCGTCTCGACGGCACTGATGTGGACCTCGACGGCGGGGATGGCGACAGCCTTGAGGGCGTCCAGGATCGCCACGCTCGTGTGCGTGTAAGCCGCCGGGTTGATGACGATGCCGTCGACCTTGCCGTATGCCTCCTGGATCTTGTCGACGATGCTGCCCTCGTGGTTGGACTGGAAGACCTCGACCTCGTCGAAGCCCTGTGCGGCGCCGGCCTCCTTGCAGATCTGGACCAAGCGATCGTAGTTGTCGCTGCCGTAGATGCCCGGCTCGCGAATGCCGAGCATGTTGAGGTTAGGGCCGTTGATGACGAGAGCTTTCATGGTTGCTTCCTTTTTGGTTGGGCGGGCGGTGCAGCGGTGCAGCGGAGTGTAAAACCACCACAAAGGTGCCTGTGAACTGTCCCCCTTGTGGTGGTTTAGAGGGTGTCGAGGAGGGCTCGGGCGGTGTTGGCCGCGCAGTCGCGCGAGTCGATGATGTAGTCGGCCCAGGCGCGGTAGCGCGGCATGCGCTGTTCCGCCAGCTTTTCGATGCCGTCGCGGGCGGTGATGGGGCGGCCCTTGTGGGCGAGCTCTTCGAGCTTGCGGTTGAGCATCACGATTTGGCTGTTTTGGTGCAGCAGCGGGTAGTTCTCGTCGCGTGCGACCACGCCGCCGCCGGTGGAGAGCACCAAGCCGCTGCGCTTGGAGATGTCGGACAGCGCCGTCGTCTCCTGCTCGCGGAAGGCCGCCTCGCCGCGCTCGACGATATAGTCGGCACAGGGCATGCCCAAACGCTCCTCGAGGGCGCGATCCAGGTCGATGTGCTCGCGACCCGTGAGCAGGGCAATCTGCTCACCCACGCGGGTCTTGCCCGAGCCCGGCATGCCGATCAGCGCGATGTTCTGCTCGCGGCGGGACAGACGCTCCGTTACGTCCAAGATGCGCTTGCGCGGGGTGACCTGGCCGGTATAGCGCTCAACAGCCTGTGCTGCCTGGGCAACAAGCATGAGCAGACCGCCGATGCAGGGGATACCGCGGCGCTCGGCCTCGAGCATGAGTCCCGTGCGGGCGGGGTTGTAGACAATGTCGATAACGCCTTCGAGCGCATCGAGCCCTTCGAGCGTGCAAGGCGCGTCGGGGCAGTGGGGGAACATGCCGGCGGGCGTGCAGTTGACGAGTAACGTTGCATCGGACTGCTGGGAGATGTTGTCGTAATTGACCTCGCTCGTGCGGCCGACGGGCACGACAATGGCGCCCAGGTCTCCCAGCACCATACTTGCCGTGGTGCCGGCGCCGCCGGTGGCTCCGAGCACGAGAGCCTTCTTGCCGGCAACCTCAACCCCCAGCTCCTCGACCAGGCACTGAAAACCGAAGTAGTCAGTATTATCGCCACGCAGGCGGCCATCGGGCAGGCGTGTGATGGTGTTGACGTTGCCCATGCGCTCGGCCAGTGGGCTCAGCTCGTCCAGGTATTCCATGACGGCGCGCTTGTAGGGGATGGTTACGTTGGTGCCCTCCCACTCGTCGCCCGTCATAAAGGTTGCTAGGTCCTCGGGTTCGCGCTCAAAACGCACGTACTCGAGTCCCGCGAGCTCCTTGTAGATGGTCGGGGTGTAGCTGTGGCCCAGCACGCGGCCCAGCACGCCGTAGGGGCGGGATGCGGCGGTATCGGTCATCTAGAGCACCTCCGTGTAGCTGCCAAAGTATGTGAAGCTCTCGCACACGTCGTCGATGGAATCGAGCAGGTCGTCGAGGGCCTTGCTGCCAAAGGGGCAGTCCAGGTCAAAGTAGAACATAAACTCAAAGTCGTGCCCGGGGATGGGACGGCTCTCGAGCTTGATGAGGTTGATGTTGAGCGCATAGAATCGCTCGAGCACGCGGTAGAGGGCGCCCGGCTCGTTGGCCGTGGTGATCATAAGCGAGGTACGGTTGGCACCGGGATAGACGCGCGGCTCGCGGCTGATGACGACAAAGCGCGTGTAGTTATTGTCCGAGTCCTGGATATTGGGCTCCAGCACCTCTAGGCCGTAGAGCGCCGCGCAGCTGCGTGAGGCGATGGCGGCGACGTCGGTACGTTCGGAGTTGGCGACCATCTCGGCCGACATGGCCGTGTTGGGGTACTTGGTGGCATGCAGGCCGTGGGCCTCGATAAAGCCGGCGCACTGGGCGATGGCCTGGCCATGGCTGTAGACCTCGTGCACGTCTGCGAGCTTGGTGCCGGGCTTGACGAGCAGGTTGTGATCGATTTTGAGGCGCAGCGAGCGCACGATATGGAAATCGAACTGGGCGAGCAAGTCGTAGACGGCGTTGACCGAGCCGGCGGTGGAGTTTTCGATGGGCAACACGCCAAACTCGCAGAAACCGTCGCGCACGGCGCGCATGACGCCCTCGAAGGTCTCGAAGAATGCAATATCGGGCACGTCGAAGAGCTTGCACGCAGCGATCTGGCTGTAGGCGCCTTCCACGCCCTGGCAGGCAACGCTGGCCGTCTGGGGAAAGGGCGTGTCGAAGGCTTCGGCCGTGGCACGGGCCTTTTGCGACACCGTGGTGCCCTTGAGTTCGTTGATGTAGCGCTGCTGCTCGGCCTTGCTCATGCTCATGAGGAGGCGGAACAGGGCGATGGTCTGGGCCTCGTAGCGCTCGGGTGCGCGGCCGGCGAGGTTGTTGAGCTTGGAGCGCTCGCGGGCGGGGTCGAAGACGGCCTTGCCCATCTCGATTTTTGATTTGGCGACCTCGGTGGCAATGTCCATGCGCTCGACAAAGCTATTGAGGAGCGTGGTATCGATGCCGTCGATGGCCTGGCGAATATCGGCAAGGTCCATGGAGACCCCTTTCACGTGTCGGGGGATGTTGAGGGGTGGGTAGTTAGCGCTGGGCGGCGTCCTCGAGGAGGGCGTCCCAGATGGCGAGCGCCGCGGCTGCTTCGGCAACGGGGACGGCGCGCGGGACGATGCAGGGATCGTGGCGGCCGTGGACCGAGAGCTCAGCATTTTCCATGGCGTCCATGTCTACGGTCTGCTGCTCACGACCGATGGAGGGCGTCGGCTTCACGGCCATACGCCACATGACGGGTGCACCCGTGGAAATACCGCCCAGAATGCCGCCGGCGTTGTTGGACTCGACCGCAATCACGCCGGTCTCGGCATCTACGCGGTACGGATCGTTGTTCTCGCTGCCGCGCATGGCGGCTACGGCAAAGCCCATGCCAAACTCCACGCCCTTTACGGCGGGAATGCCAAAGGCGATGTGCGCGATGCGGTTCTCGATACCGTCGAACATGGGGTCGCCGATACCTGCGGGCAGGCCGTAGATGCCGCACTCCACGATGCCACCGATGCTGTCGAGCTCGTCGCGCGCGCCCAGAATCTCCTCGCGCATGCGGCCGGCAGCGGCGACGTCAATGCACGGCAGGTCGTTCGAAAGGATCGCCTTGCGGTCGGCCTCGCGATAAACCATGTCGTCCATGGGCAGGTCGGAGATGCCGCCGATCTGCGCGACGTGCGCCATAACCTTGATGCCACGGGCTTCGAGTGCCTGCAGCGCGATGCCGCCGGCGATGCACAAGGGGGCCGTTAGGCGACCGGAGAAGTGCCCGCCGCCGGCGACGTCGTGCATGTTGTGGTACTTCACGCGCGCAGAAAAGTCCGCGTGTCCGGGGCGGGGCTTGCGGCGCAGCTCGGAGTAATCCTTGGAGCGTGTGTTGGTGTTCTCAATGATCGCAGCGATGGGTGCGCCGGTGGTATGTCCATCGACCACGCCGGCGATGATGTGTACGGCGTCGGCCTCGCGGCGCTTGGTCGCGGTCTCGTCGCGACCGGGGGCGCGACGATCGAGGAAGGCCTGCAGCGCTTCTTGGTCAACGGCAATACCGGCGGGGATGCCGTCGAGCGAGCAGCCGATGGCGGGGGAGTGCGACTGGCCGAAGATGCTCAGGTGCAATACGTTGCCAAAGGTCGAGGACATGCTATTCCTCCTCGAGTGTGACCTTGCCGCCCAGCAGGCGGTAGTGGTCGAAAAAATCGGGATAGGACTTGTTGACGGCCTCGGCGCCGTGGATCACGACCTCGCCGGTGGCGCGGCTCGCGGCGATGGCGGCCATCATGGCGATGCGGTGGTCGTTGTGCGAATCGACCTCGCCGCCGGTAAAGGCATCGACGCCCTTGATGATGAGGTCGTCGCCGGCAATACGCACCTGTGCGCCCAGCGCGGTGAGCTCGCGGGTGGTGGTGGCCAGGCGGTCGGATTCCTTGATACGCAGGCGGGCGCAATCGCGGATAAAGGTGCGGCCCTGTGCCAGCGAGGCCACGGCCGAGATAACGGGCACCAGGTCGGGAATGTCGTGGGCGCTCATCTCAAAGCCGGCGAGCTTGTCGGACTGCACGGTGGCGGCGTTGGTGGAGCGCACGATGCGGGCGCCAAAGCGCGAAAGCGCGGCAAGCACGTTGCGGTCGCCCTGTGCGGAGCTCAGGGACACGCCCTCGACGGTGATGGGGTCGTTGCCGATAGCGCCGGCACACAGCCAAAAGGCAGCGTTGGACCAGTCGCCCTCGACGGCCACGCTGCCGGGCGTGCGGTACGAGCCGCTGCTCACGCGGAAGTTCGTGACCTCGGGCTGGCCGTCCTTGGCCGGAATGCGCTCGACGTTGACCTCAACGCCAAAGGCCTTCATGGCCTGGATCGTTAGGTTGATGTAGGGGCGGCTCTCAATGAGGCCAGTCACCTGCACACAGGAGGGCTGGGCGAGCAACGGGGCTGCCAGCAGCAGGCCGGAGATATACTGCGAGCTTACGTTGCCCGGCAGCACAAAGGTGCCCGGGCGCATGCGTCCGCTTGTCTTGAGCGGAAAACCGCCCAGACCCTGTAGGTCGCAGCCGGCGGCAATGATCTCGTCCGAGAGCGGGGACAGCGGGCGTGCGCCTAGGCGGCCCTGTCCCACAAAGGTTGCCTCTGCCCCCAGCGCGCAGGCGACGGGCAGCATAAAGCGGAGCGTGGAGCCGCTCTCGCCGCAGTCGAGCGTACCGCCGGCAAGGGCCTTGAGCAGGCCGAACTCAATGCTCTTCATGGTGGGGTGGACCTGGAAGCCGTCCTCGACGGTCTCGATGCGGGCGCCGAGCGCCGTGAGGCAGCGGACCGTGGCCTCAATATCGGCGCAGGTGGTGTTGCAGGTCACATGCGTCTCTCCGTTGGCAAGGGCAGCGCAGATGATGAGACGGTGCGCCATCGACTTGGACGCGATGGCGGGAACGGTGCCCTTAAGCGGGGACGGGGTGATGCGGGCTAGCATGCGGATGCGTCTCCCTTCTGGCCGAGGCCCTCGGCAATGAGTTCGTGGAAAGTGGAAAGCGGCGTGCGGTCGATGCTGCAGCGGCCAATGCCGTGCGGAATCACCAGGTCGATGGTGTCGCCCGCGCGCTTCTTGTCGTGGAGCGCCTCGGCAAAGACGGCATCGGCATCTAGGTCGCAGCGGGTCTTGAGGCCATGACGGGCGCAGAGCTCCTCGATACGACCGGGCAGTGCAGCATCGCAAATGCCGTGCAGAGCCGCGGCGCGCGTGATGATGCCCATGCCGATCGACACGCAGTTGCCGTGTCCGAGCTCAAAGTGCTCGCAGGCCTCGACGGCGTGTCCGGCGCTGTGTCCAAAGTTGAGGAGCTTGCGCTGGTTGGTCTCGCGCTCGTCGGCAACGACCACGGCGCGCTTGATGTCGATATTGCGGGCGATGATGAGCGCTACGCGGGCCACATCGCGGTTGAGCAGCTCCAGCGTGAGCGGGGTCTTCTCCAGTTCGGCGAAAAGCTCCGGGTCGGCGATCACGGCATGCTTGATGACCTCGCCGCAGCCGTCGGCGAACTGCTCGGGCGTGAGGGTGGCCAGGCACCCCACGTCGGCGATAACCACGCTCGGCTGCCAAAAGGCGCCGGCCAAGTTCTTGCCGGCAGCCAGGTCGATGGCGGTCTTGCCGCCCACCGACGAATCCACCATGGCGAGCAGACTCGTCGGGATCTGCACAAACTTGCAGCCGCGCATGTAGGTGGCGGCCACAAAGCCCGCCACGTCGCCCACGACGCCGCCGCCGAGTGCCACGATCACGTCGGAGCGCGAAAGCTCGTGCTCGGCCACAAACTCCAAAATGGCAACGTAGGTCTCGGCGCGCTTGTGTGCCTCGCCGGCCTCGAAGGTGCAGATACTCACTTCGTAGCCTGATGCCTCCAGGCTCTGCTTAACGGGCATCTGGTAGAGCGGGCCTACGTTGGTGTCCGTCACGATGACGGCCTTGGTGCCGCCGGCAGTGGCGCGCACGAGCGGTCCCGCCTGCTCCAGCAAAAACGTGCCAACATGCACCTGGTAGGGGCGTGCGGTGTCGATATCGATGGTAATCGCCATAAGCTTCGGTCCTTTCGACCTGGCGTGATAGGTGGTCTAGTGGGAGGCCTCGTCGTCGAGTGCGCGCTTAATGCGGTCGCCCTCGGCAAGGAGATTCTCCAGACAGCGCTGGTCGCGGTTCTTGAGCGCACGGCTGTAGGCGCCAAGCGACTCGATCAGATGGTCGATCTCGAAGGCGAGCGCGTCGGCGTCGTCGATCATGAGCTCGGACCACATTTGCGGGTTGAGGTGCGCCACGCGGGTGAGATCGCGGTAGCTACCGGCCGAAAAGCCGTGGTGAACCTGGGCGGTGGGGCTTTTGACGTAGGCGTTGGATACCACGTGCGCAAGCTGGCTCGTGAAGGCGATGACGCGGTCGTGCTCGGCGGCGCTGGTCACGCTGAACTTGCCAAAGCCCAAGGGGCGCACCATCTCGCGCACCTGGCCCAAAAGCTCCAGCTTAAGTGCGTCGTCCACCGCGGGCGGCACGAGCACGAGCGGGGCGCCCTGGAACAGGTCGGCGCGAGAGTGTGCGTAGCCCGAGTACTGCGTGCCCGCCATGGGGTGCGCGCCCACAAAGTAAAAGCCGTGCTCGCGGGCAAGCTCAAAGGCACGTTCGCACACGATGCCCTTGACGCCCACGGTGTCGATCACCACGGGACCCATGATGGCCTCGGTGTCGGTGGCGTCGGCGAGCGCCTGGGCGTGCGCCTCGAGCCACTCGATGCAGGCCTCGGGGTAGCAAGCCAGGACGATGATGTCGCATTCGCCGAGTGTCTTGTCGTTGAGCTCTCCGGCGACAGTGCCCATGCTGGCGGCTGTCATGACATCGTCATCGGGGTCCCAGGCCAGCACGCGGACGCCCGCCTGCGCATAGCCGCGGGCAAAACTGCCGCCGATGAGGCCAAGGCCCACGATGCCGGCGCACTTGGGGCCGCCCTGGTTAACGCGCGCGTTTCTCACCGTACCCATGGGCTACTCCATGGTCTCTTGGCAGACAACCTCGCGGATGGCTCGGATGCGGCGCATGGTGTCGTCGAACTGATCGGGGGTGAGGGCCTGGGCGCCGTCGGACCTGTCTCTTATACACATCTGACGCTGCCGACGAATAGAGAGGTGTAGAT
>CABSMK010000012.1 GCA_902478825.1 uncultured Collinsella sp. | reverse complement strand
TTTTATGTCCTGCTCATATCGTCTGTGCCGGCAGTTTGGGACTGTCCCTAACTGCCGGCAGGAAAGGAACGTCCCCAACTGCCGGGTGGCGAAAGAGTGTCCCTTGCGACTGGTCATTTAAGAACGTCTCCAATGACTAGGTGCCATACTTGACTTTAACTCTGCTTTAACTGGTACCATCCTCTATGTCTGTAACGTCATATAGACCGAGGGGATAGATCTATGACCGCAACTGCACCCGCAGCACCCGCTAAGGTGTACTTCACCAACCTGCGCACGCATGCTCGCGAGAGCCAGCTCGACAAGCTCAAGCGCCTCATCCGTCACGCCGGTATCGAGCAGATCGACTTCGAGAACAAGTTCGTCGCCATCAAGATTCACTTTGGCGAGCTGGGCAACCTGAGCTTTTTGCGCCCCAACTACGCCCGCGCCGTCGCGGACGTCGTGAAGGAGCTGGGCGGCAAGCCCTTCCTCACCGACTGCAATACGCTCTATGTCGGTAGCCGCAAAAACGCGCTCGAGCACATCGATACCGCCTACCAGAACGGCTTTACCCCGTATGCTACGGGTTGCCAGATCATCATTGCCGACGGCCTCAAGGGCACCGACGAGGCGCTCGTCCCGGTCGAGGGCGGCGAGTACGTGCACGAGGCCAAGATCGGTCAGGCGCTCATGGACGCCGACATTGTGATCAGCCTCACCCACTTTAAGGGCCATGAGCAGGCCGGTTTTGGCGGCGCCATGAAGAACCTGGGCATGGGAGGCGGCAGCCGTGCCGGCAAGATGGAGCAGCATGCCGCCGGCAAGCCGAACGTCGCGCCCGAGCACTGCGTTGGCTGCCGTGCCTGCGAAAAGATCTGCGCGCACAACGCCATCTCGTTTGACGATACTCGCGAGCGCGAGCTTGCTAACGGCAACACCCGCACGGTGCACGTGGCCGCCATCGACCACGATCGCTGCGTGGGCTGCGGACGCTGCATTGCGGCATGCAATCAGGACTGCATCAAGCCCGGCTATGAGGCCGCGGCCGACGTGCTCAACTGCAAGATCGCCGAGTACACCAAGGCCGTTGTCCAGGATCGTCCCAGCTTCCACATTTCGCTGGCTATGGATATCAGCCCCAACTGCGATTGCCATCCCGAAAACGACACGCCTATCGTCAACGATATCGGCATGTTCGCGAGCTTCGACCCGGTCGCCATTGACCAGGCCTGCGCCGATGCCGTCATGGCATCCGAGCCGCTGCCCAACACCGAGCTCACCGATAGCGCGGCCAAGATGGAGCACAACCACGAGCATCTGGAGGGCGAGCAGGCCAAGGATCCCTTCTGCATCACGCATCCCGACACCGACTGGCGCGTGTGCATTGCGCACGCCGAGAAGATTGGCTTGGGCACGAGCGAGTATGAGCTCATCGAGGTCAAGTAGCGCCTAGCTATTGGACAAAATAAGCGCCCTTGTAGCGTAAGTTGAGCAAAAGCCGCCCGTGAGCACAGCGCCCACGGGCGGCTTTTTGGAAGTGCGAGGAAAATCGAATAGCGCCGGCCACAAACCGATTTTTGGCAACAAAACCCCAGACGTTGCTTTTTGCCTAAAAATTCTTGTCGAGGAAGTTGCCGACCGTGTTCCAGTAGAGCTCGGGGTCAACTTGCGCACTCTTGGCGTGGGCGGCGCCATGGATGGTGAGCTTTTGCTTGACCTTGCTGGCGCACGCATCGTAGTTTTGGTCGAGCATACTGTACGGTACAAAGGTGTCCTGGTCGCCGTGGATAAACAGCATGGGAACTGTCGCGTGTTTGAGTTGCTCCACACTGCTCGCCTTATGAAAGTCGTAGCCCGCGCGCACGTTGCACACCAAGTTTGCTACATCGAGCAAGGGAAAGCTGGGCAGGCCGAACACGTCCTTGAGCTGTAGGGAAAACTCGTCCCAAACACTCGTATAACCGCAGTCCTCGATAATGCATTTCACGTTTGCGGGCAGAGGTTCCCCCGCGACGTTCATGGCGGTTGCCGCACCCATCGACTCGCCAAAGACCAGGATGCGCGCCTCGGGGTCAGCCTGAACGATTTGCTCGATCCATGCGACGACATCGAGCCGCTCGGGCCAGCCCATGCCGATATAGTCGCCGCCGGAGCGCTCGTGGGCGCGCGCGGCGGGCGCGAGTACGTTCATGCCGCGGTCGTGGAATCGCTTGACGTATCGGGCCATACCGATGGGCTCGTTGGTATATCCATGCAGGCAGACGGCGTAGTCGTGCGTGCTCTCCGACGCAGCAAAATACCAGGCGGCAAGCTCGGTCCCGTCGTCCGCGGTGAGGCTCCTGCTCTCGCGGTTCTCTTTAAACCATGCCCGCGCCTCGGTATCCTCGGCATCCGGCTGCTCACCTTCTTTGTCGTTCTTGCTATCCTGCATCATCTTCATGGTGTATGGCGCGCGGGGATTCAGCGCGAAGTCAAACAGAAAGTTGCCGGCAAATCCGAGCAGCGCAACGACAACCACTAGTGCAACGATGCCGGCTATCTTGAGCTTTCGATAGGAACGTGCGTTTTGAGCCATGTGGTATTCTCCTATAAGATGTTAATACATCAACATTTAATGCAAGCGCATTATGGACGTTCGCCGTTGATGCGTCAACAGGCAAAGAATGGGTAAACAAAGGGTCACGTATAGTGCAAATTTCGCACGTACCCAGACGCTTTGATATAGTGTTGAGAACTCTTTACGTTGGAGGATGTAACCGGCATGTCCGATTCGAGCGACAGTTCTAAGCCGCGACCCAAGACCGCGGCCGTTCCACACTACACGGTGGGTGAGGAGATCATGAACTCCGTCACCCATGGTGTCGGCTGCCTGCTGGGTATCGCGGGCCTGGTGCTCCTGATCGTATTCGCCGCCCTGCGCGGCGGAGGCCCGGCCCACATGGCCGCGGCAATTGTCTATGGCGTCAGCATTATCCTCGAATACCTAGCCTCCACGCTCTACCACGCGATTCAGCCCGCGCGCGCCAAGCGCGTGTTTCGCATCATCGACCACAGCTGCATCTACCTGCTCATAGCCGGCAGCTATACGCCGTTTTGCCTCATCACGCTCGCAAACGACGGCGGCGCCGTGCTGTTCTTTGCCGTATGGGCCATCGCCATCATCGGCATCGCCCTCGAGTGCTTCCTGCGCGAGCGCCAGCCGCATTGGGTAAGCGGCCTGGTCTATCTGCTGATGGGCTGGCTCGTCGTCTTTAAGCTGCCCGAGCTCGTGTCGCTGCTCAACCCCGTGGCACTCGCCCTGCTCGCCGTCGGCGGCGTGTGCTACACCGTGGGCGTGCCGTTCTATATCGCCAAAAACGTGCGTTACCTGCACAGCGTGTTTCACCTGTGGGTGCTCGCCGGCAGCATCTTCCAGTTCATGGCGGTGATCCTCTTCGTAATCTAGCGACCACGCCTGCGCGCCCGCGTCCTTGTTTGGGCGCCGGTGCAATTGCCGTATCCGCCGTCAACGTTTTAATCCGACGTCCCGAATCTTGGAGGTTCGAGAAACTCCCGATGGACATAACCATCTCCCTTATCACCACCCTCGTTTTGACCCTCATCAACGGCTACTTCTCTATGTCAGAGATGGCGCTCACCACGGCCAAGCGCGCCGTGCTGGAGCACGAGGCCGAGGAAGGCGACAAGCGCGCCGAGCGTGCCATTAAGCTGGCTGCCGACTCCGACCAGCTGCTCGCCACCATCCAGGTCGCCATCACGCTCGTGGGCTTCGCCTCGTCCGCCGTCGCCTCGACGAGTCTGTCCGACCCGCTCGCCACGTGGCTCATGAATTTTGGCATCGCGCCGCTCTCCGCCATCGCGCGCGGCCTGGCGCCGGTCATCATCACCGTCGCGGTCGCCTTCGTGTCCATCGTGATCGGCGAGCTCGTCCCCAAGCGCATCGGCCTGGCCAACGCCGAAGGCGTGTCCAAGCAGGTCGTGGGCCCGCTTTCCGTGTTCCAGAAGATCGCCCGTCCGCTCGTGTGGCTGACTGGCGCTTGCTCCGATGGTCTGGCCCGCATCCTGCGCATCAAGAGTGCCGACGACCGCCAGAACGTCTCGGAAGAAGAGATCAAGTACATGGTCTCGGAGCAGGACGACCTGCTCGACGAGGAAAAGCGCATGATCCACGAGATCTTTGACCTGGGCGACACCGTTGCCCGCGAGGTCATGGTGCCGCGCGTGGACACCACCATGTGCGAGGACGACGAGACGGTCGCCGACGTGCTGTCCACCATGCGCCAGACCGGCTTTAGCCGCATCCCCGTCTATCACGAGGATCCCGACAACGTCGCCGGCATCGCGCACATCAAGGACCTGATTCAGCCCGCGCTCGACGGCAAGGGCGACCAGCCCATCGCCGGCTTTTTGCGCGACGCCACCTTTGTGCCCGACACCAAGGACATCCTGCCGCTGCTGTCCGAGATGCAGACCTCGCACGACCAGATCGTGGTGGTCGTGGACGAGTACGGCGGCACGGCCGGCATCATCACCGTCGAGGACATCGTCGAGGAGATCGTCGGCGAGATCGAGGACGAGTTCGACCCCGACAACAAGTATCTCACGCGCCTTTCGCGCCGCGAGTGGCTCGTTGATGGGCGTTTTTCGTGCGATGACGCGATTGAGCTTGGTTGGCCGCTCGAGGAAAGCGATGATTATGAAACCATCGCCGGCTGGATTTTGGAGCTTTGCGACTCGGTGCCCGACATCGGAGAGGTGTTTGAGGTCGCGGGGTACAAGTTTAAAGTGCAGTCGATGCGTGGCCAGCGCATCTCGCTCATTCGCGTGATTGCTCCGGCCGAAACCGATAAGAAGGATTCCGAGTCTTCGGCAGAGAAGCCGGCGGCGTCGGGTGCGGGCTCTGTGGACCCGCACGATGGCGACGAGTAGGGCAAGGAAGAGTAGGGGAGAGTTATGGCAGGCCTGTTCAACATCCTTAAGGTCACCGTCAGCGAGGACAAGATCTGCGCGCATGTGCTGGTGAACCCCGGCATGCCGCTCATGACCTCGGAGGATATCGAGGCCACGGCGCGCGTGTACTACCTGGTGCCGGCGATTGCCAAGCACCTGTGCCTGGGCGATTCCGGCCGCGAGTTCCAGGACTGCATGGGCCAGACCGAGCTCTGCCACCTGCTGGAGCACGTGACGGTTGAGCTCATGAACGAGACCGGTCTTGCCGGTAGCATCTCGTGCGGCCGCACGCGCGTAAGCGAGCACGACGAGCGCGTTTTTGAGGTTGAGCTTTCGTGCCCCGACGACGCGCTGGCCATCGGTGCGCTGTCTTCGGCCACCTTTATGATGGACTGGGCCTATCTGCACGCCGACCAGCCTGCCCCCGACGTGGAGGGCACGGTCGCGGGCCTGCGCAACCTGGTGCTGGGCATGCGCGCCGAGGCCGAGGGCAAGGATCCTCACGAGGCCGTCGCCGCTGCGAACGGCGAAGATGCTGCCGAGGACGAGGGCGCTGACGAGGGCGCTGACGAGGGCGATGTGCCGGTTGACGCCGAGCCCGTTGCCGATGCGACCGCCGAGCCCGTTCCCACCGAGCCCCAGGGCGTCCCCAACTTTGACGACGAGCCCCAGGTGGCGATTGATACCGAGGGTGCGGTTGCCGAGAACCACGAGGCCTCCGCTGCCGTCTTTGGCGGTGCGGCGACGGTTCCGGCAGGACCTGCGCATGAGGGCGGCCTGCCGCTCGTGGACGGCGCCGGCGAGGACCCGGGTGCCACGGTGGCCATGCCGGCTATGCCCCAGGAGTAGGCCTACGCGTTTATCACCATCACGTACCTGCGCCTTTGCCGTACACAGATGAGCGGAGCGGCAAGTGATGCGCTGCGGGTATAATGGACAGCATTCAAACGGTGGGCACCGACGTGCCCGCAGGAGAGGAATGATCATGGGTAAGACTTTCAGCTTTGTCTCCGCCGCACTTTTTGGTGCCGCTGCCGGCGCTATTGTCGGCGTTGCTCTGGCCCCGCGCTCGGGCGCCGAGACCCGCGCCATGGCTGCCGATATCGCCAACGACGCCTGGGACAATATGCGCGACACCTACGAGCACAGCGCCGAGGAGGCCCGTGCTGCGGTGAATGACTTTGGCCCGATGGTCGACGCCAAGACCGACGACCTGCGCGCCAAGGTCGACCTGGCCCGCGAGCGCATGGACCAGCTGCGCGAGCAGCTCAACGACGCCATTTCGGGCGGCAACGTGACGCCTGCCGCCGACGTTGTGGTCGAGAACGCCGTCGAGGCTGATACCGAGGCTGCGGAGCCCTCGACCGAGGCATAATGCGCGCCGGGGATTTTGTCGGCGCCAAGATCTATCGCAAGCCTACCGAGGACAAGCGCACCAAAAAGGACGGCACACCGCGCAGCCCTAAAAAGCTCGGAAAGATTCACTTTCCGGTCTTTACCCCGGGCGGTACGCGCGTGGTCGGCTTTATGGTCCGCCAGTCCGATATCGCGGGCATGATCGAGCGTCCCGATCGATTCGTAGCGCTCGACGCCATTGGTGTCTACGAGGGCGCCATTGCGGTCGATGACGTCAAGGACACGTACGATGCCGCCGCCGCCAAGCGCCTCGACATCAACCTGGACGATTGCATCATCTGGGTCGGTATGGACGTGCGCACGGAATCGGGCGACGTCGTGGGCTATTGCTCGGATGTGGAGTTCAAGCCGCGTTCGGGCATCGTGCAGGCATTCTATGTGACCGCCGGTGCTGCTTCGAGTGTTTTGGTTGGTGACACGCAGGTGCCGCCGACGATGCTGCGCGGCTATGAGAACGGCGCGATGGTCGTCTCGGACGAGGTCAAGTCGCTCGGGTATTCGGGCGGTGCGGCTGCCAAGGCCGCCGAGGCCAGCGTCGTGGTGGGCGACAAGGTCAAAAAGGGCGCCAAGGTGCTCGACGACAAGGGATCGGTTGCCGTGGACAAGGGCAGTCGCGCACTGGGCAAGCAGCTCGGCAAGACGCGCGGCATGTTCAAGGCCTTTAAGGACGAATACCAAAAGGCGAGCGGAGGCTCGTCAAAAGCTACAAAATAGCGACGTACCAAATGATGGGAGGCAAGCCGGAGACCTGTTGCTCCGGCTTGCTGTGTTTATGGGGGAGGGCATATGCGCCAAAACGGATCCAACTTAAACGGGCGTTCGGGTGCGCGTCCGACGGCGCGCCGCGACCTGGGGCAGCTGCCCAGCGGTCAGCGCAAGCGTCACCGTAAGCCCGGCGCGATGTATCTCAACCATAGCCGCGGCTTTAGCGACCGCAGCGCTCGCATCGGCAACAGCCGCACACCCCGTCGTTCGTCTCGCCTGCCCTATGCGCTGATCGCCGTGGGTTGCGCGCTCGTGCTGTTTATCGCTGCCGTCGTGGGCTACGTCAACCGCAGCGTGGACGTGGAGCTCAACGGCCAGAAGACCGCGGTGCGCGTGGGCTCTACGCTGCAGAATCTCATCGACGAACAGGATTTGACTGACACCTACGACGCAGGCGACCTGCTAGCCGTCGATGACAGCGTGCTCAAGCGCCATGGGGGCGAAAAGCTGTCGGTGAAGGTCGACGGCAAGCGCGTGAAGCAGGGCAAATGGGATAGCCGCGAACTTGAGGGTGGCGAGAAGGTGACGGTCAAGGATGGCCGTAACATCTACGAGAAGCACGAGGTTCAGGCTACGGTTATCGAGCCCAAGCTCAAGGTCGAAGGCACGGGCGCTATCGAGTATGTGCAGACGTGGGGTGTCCAGGGCCGCTCCGAGGTGTGGGTCGGCGAACAGTCGGGCAAGACGCAAGACCGCGGCGAGGTTGTGCCCGCCACCGATTGCGTTGTTGCGTGCGCCAGCGTGGCGCCCAAGGGCAACAAAAAGTACGTGGCGCTGACGTTTGACGAGGGTCCGAGCGGCGCCACCAAACAGATCTTGCAGGTGCTCAAGGAAAAGGGCGTCACCGCGACGTTCTTCCTTTCGGGCGATGCGGCCGAGGCCTCGCCTGCCACGGCCAAGGCGATTGTCGATGCCGGGTGCGAGATCGGATCCAACAGCTACAGCGACGATTCGCTCAAGGATCAGGACCGTGAGGCGGTACGCGAGCAGATCACGAAAGGCACCGATGCGATTAAGTCGGCGACCGGCGTGAAGACGATGCTGCTGCGTGCTCCCTACGCTGCCTTTGACGAGCAAAACTGGATCGATGCGATGGACCTGGTCTCCGCCGTGGTCTCGTGGAATATTGACTCGGGCGACTGGCTGCTCAACGGTGTCGACGAGCAGGTCTCGACGGTGCTCGATTCGGTGACGCCGGGCAATATCGTGCTGCTCACCGATAGAGACGAATGCGCCGAGCAGACGCTCGAGGCGCTGCCGCAGATTATCGACGGCCTCATTGCCGACGGCTACAAGATCGTGACGCTCAGCGACCTGGTCAAGACGGACACGGCATTGAGCAAAAAGCTCACCTCGCTGACGAAGGTCACCATGCCCAAGGACGCCGTGTTCCCCCAACCTGCCGAGGACAACGACACCACAGAGTAGTTATTGGGTAGTCATTTAAGAACGTCCCCAATGGCTATGTCACGGATGCGTCAGCGTTTGGTATGCCTGCAATGTGCAGCGCATAAATTCGATGCCGCAGGGCGATGCTGATGCTATAGTTACTGCGGTTAATGAGGGTCAAGAGAAAGGTTACAGGTGAAATCCAAACCTCGACCATACAGTCGATGACCCCATGCAGGTGCTTTTTGCGCATGCACGGGGTGTAAGCGTCGAGCGGCGTGCCGCCCGCGCATGCGTATACATATCCAGAAGCCCCCGGACGTCGCACATGCGGCCGCGTCCGGAGGAATAATGATGGGGAGCACCATTGAATTATCTGAGTGAGATGCTCAAATTGCCGGTCTTGGACGTCGATGGCGAAAAGCTCGGCGTGGTGAACGATTTTGGTATTGCTACCGGCGAAGTTTTTCCGCACGTGACGTCGCTCGCGTTCCGCGGACCCGGCAAGACGCCGTTTATGATCAGCTGGCGCAAATGGGTCGACCGTATCGACGAGACGGGTGTACACCTTAAGACGTCGGCCACCGAAATCCGTTTTTCGTACCTGCAGCCGACCGAACTCTTGCTTGCCCGCGACGTGCTCAACAAGCAGATTGTCGACACGCAGGGCATGAAGGTCGTGCGCGTAAACGACATCAAGTTTTCCATGTCGGGCGAAAATCAGCTGCGCCTGCTGGGCGCCGAGGTCGGTGCCCGCGGTCTGCTACGCGCCATCAGCCCCGCG
The DNA here is from genome assembly GCA_902478825.1 of uncultured Collinsella sp. Taxonomy (GTDB): domain Bacteria; phylum Actinomycetota; class Coriobacteriia; order Coriobacteriales; family Coriobacteriaceae; genus Collinsella. The sequence continues at coordinate 10,286 of CABSMK010000012.1, read as the reverse complement.
CTCGAGCATATCGTCGAAGGCTTTATGAAGCACCTGGGCAAGCCGCTCAGTGAGGACATCATCGCTTGGTCCTACATGGACCTGCTCGACCGCTCGACCAAGAACATTCAACTTTCGGTGTCGCACAAGACGCTCGGCGAGCTGCATCCTGCCGACATCGCCGACATTATCGAGCAGCTCGACCCGCGCCTACGTGCGCAGGTGTTTGCGCAGCTCGATACTGCCCAGGCCGCCGAGGCCATCTCGGAGTTCGATGATGACGAGCTCATGACCGAGATGCTCGAGGGCCTGTCCGATACGGACGCATCGTCGATGCTGGCCATGATGGACCCGGACGACGCCGCCGACCTGATCGACGAGCTCGATTACGAGAAGGCTGAGAAGCTCCTGCGCCTGATGGGCGTCAAGGAGGAGAAGGCGATTCGTAACCTGCTGGGCTATGAGGACAACACCGCCGGCCGCATCATGACCTCGGAGTTTGTCTCGCTGCCCGCCACGGCGACGGTCGGCGATGCCATCGAGGCGATTCGCAAACTCGATGAGGACTTCGAGAGTGTCTATTACGTCTATACCGAGGATCCGAGCGGCATGCTCACCGGCGTGCTCTCGCTGCGCACGTTGATCGTGGCCGACCGCGATGCCACGCTGGGCCAGCTCGCCTATCGCGACCTGGTCTACGTGTCGCCCGACGAGGACCAGGAAGACGTGACGGACGAGATGACCAAGTACGACCTGGTTGCCATCCCTGTCTGCGACGAGAACCGTCATATCCTGGGCATCGTGACCTTCGACGACGCCATGGACGTTATCGCCGAGGAGCATCAGGAGGACCTGCAGATCGCCGGTGTCGGCTCGGGCGATAGCGCGTCGGACGACTCGACGAACGTGCTCAGCTGGTTCGTGCATCGTCAGTACTGGGTCGTCGTGTGGGGCATCGCCTCGTGCATTATGGCGACGGTGCTGGGGACGGCGCTGGGCTCCGCGCATCTGGTGGTGTTCCCCATGTGCGCCATGCCGCTCGTGCTGCTGGCGGCCTCGCGCATGGTGTCGTTCGTCAAGAACTACTTCCTCGAGTACGACGGTCACGACGACGAGCCCAAACCGTACCTGGGATTCTTCTTCCAGAGCACGGGTATGGGCCTGATCCTTTCGCTTGTTACTTACCTGTGCGCGCAGCTGGTGCGCACTGCCGCGTTCCTCGATGCCCCTATGTTTGAGGAGCAGCTCTTTACCGGCTGCTTTAACATCGCGGCCATCATCTGCCTGGTGGGCAACATGAGCGCCGTGATTTACCTGATGGTGCTGTTCTGGCGCGATGAGCACGACCTCAATACGTCGGGTACCGCCATGAACGTCATCGCCGTCATGATCTCATGCGTAGCGTACTGCGCCGCTGCGGTGCTGCTCACCATGTCGGTCATTGGTTAGGTGGTCGCGTGCAAAATACCAAGCAAAAGTCGGGCACCAAGCAAAAGTTGACCATCGCGGCCATCTTTGGCGCTATGGGTCCCGGTCTGCTGGCGGCGCTTTCGGGCAATGACGCCGGCGGCATTGCAACGTATTCCAGCGCGGGCGCCAGCTATGGCTACAAGATGCTCTGGATGCTTCCCGTCATGACTGTGCTGCTCATCGTGACGCAGGAGACCGCGGCGCGATGCGGCTGCGTCACGGGCAAGGGCCTGGCATCGCTCATTCGCGAGCGCTTTGGCGTGCGCAAGAGTGTACTTGCTATGGCGGCGCTGTTGATCGCCAACACGGCTGTGACCATTTCGGAGTTTGCGGGCATCGCCAGCGGCCTTGCTCTCTTTGGCGTGCCGGCGAGCATCTCGGTGCCGTTGGTAGCGCTGCTGGTGTGGATGCTTACCATGTCGGGTAGTTTCCAGCGCATCGAGAAGATTCTGCTGCTGGTAAGCTGCGTCTTCGTGACCTATATTGTCGCCGCGTTTATGGCTGGCCCCAACTGGGGTGAGGTCGCGGTCGACCTGGTCGTGCCTAACATTCAAAATGACCCCAGCTACGTGTCGCTCGTGGTCGCAACGATCGGTACCACCATCGCGCCGTGGATGATTTTCTTGGCGCAGAACAACGTGGTCGATAAGAACGCGGGCGAGGACGATATCGTGCTGCAGCGCATCGATACTGTGAGCGGCTCGCTTGCCGCCGATATCATTGCCGGCTTTATTATCATCACGACCGGTACGGTGTTGTTCCCGGCGGGTATTCAGATTAGCGATGCCGCCGATGCTGCCCGCGCGCTGGAGCCTATTGCGGGTCAGTGGTCCACGGTACTGTTTGCCTCGGGCCTGGTCGCGGCGAGCTTCTTGGCCGCCTGCGTGCTACCGGGCGTTACGTCGAGCGCTATCTGCGAGGCATTTGGCTGGGAGCGCGGTGCCGACCGCAGCTGGGACGAGGCCCCGGTTTACCGCGGCATCATTACGGCCATCATCGGTATCTCTGCCGTGCTGGTGCTTATGCCCGGCGTTGATCTGTTCCAGATTATGATGACCTCGCAGGTCATCAATGGCGTGCTGCTGCCTGTAGTCTTGGTATTCCAGGTGGTTATCGCGGCGGATCGCCACATTATGGGTGCCAACCGCAACGGCCGTGTGTGGAACGTGCTCACTTGGGCGACTATCGCCGTGATTACGGTGCTGACAGTCGTCATGTTTGTGCTGCAAGCGATGGGCTACAGCGCTTAACGCCCACTTTTGCTTCCGAACAGGCCGCAGCGATGGGCTGCGGCCTGTTTTTGTCTGCTATAGGGTGTTAGTTATATAGCAATGGACAAAAATTGCCAAATATGAGTACTGTTGCTAAGTGAATAGCATTTACATCCTAAAAGATAATGAACATAGCATTTAGTATGTTCATTATAATTGGCTCCAATACGCCTTAAACCAGTCAGGTTGGCTGCTTTAGGGGGTTGTAGGGGTCGCTCGGACGTCATTTTGGGTGGTTTTGCCTGCTACTAAAATGGTAACAGTACTCATATTTGCCCTTTTTTGCCCACAGACCTTTGAGGGTGCGGCGAAAAGGGCTTGTTTTGATTGTTTGGGGCAGGCACGAGGCGCGGAAACGATGTCTGGAGCGACGGAGCGGCCTGGAATTCATCCGTAGAGGTCTTCATTGGCTGCGCCAGGAGTGTCCCTAACTGCCGGAGGGGGTGTCTGCCGTGGCAGACACCCCCTCCGGATGTGGGAAGTTTGCGCTGCAGGTTACTTGTCGGTGCCCAGCTTGTGCGGCTTGAGAGCGAGCGCATTGACGAGTGCGTCGGTGGCAGACTTGACGGCTGCCGGCTGCGGATCGTTGACGTGATCCTCGGGATGCACGGGCAGGTCCTTCTTGACGGCATCGTGGATCAAGTTGAGGTACTCAGTCACGCCAGTGGTCGATAGATGCGTGCCATCGCCATCGAACAGGTCGTTGCGGTTGGCACTGTATCCGTACCAGTCGATAACGCGTACGTTCTTGTAGCGCGTAGCGGCGTTGGCGATGGCCTGGTTGGTAGAGCCAACCCACGGCTGCGGGCTGCGCGTGTTCACAAACACCACAATACGCTTATCTCCTGCATCGGCCATGATGGCGTCGATTTGGTCGTCGGTTACCAAGCCGTTGGTGCCCAGCGCAAAGACCACGATCTTGCCGGCAAGGTTCTGTTGAAGATAGCCCTCAAATGTCGCACGGCCCGCATCAAACTGGCGGCCCTTTTCGGCATCGATATGGCTGTGCGGGAACACGCCGTCAAAGGAATCAACGGCGCGCAGCGACACGGAGTCACCGATCATCAACAGGTCGTAGGAGCCATCGGGGAAGCCGTCGTTGTCCTTGTCGGTGTCGTCGGCCGCCTGCTGGTCGGTGGGCGCGGTGTTTTTGGCTTCTTTGTTCAGAACTTCGGCGCCCTCGCCGCTCAGCGCAGACGTCTCGGGCACAAAGATCAGGCCGCCCAGTGCAACGACCAACACGATAGCGCAGGCTGCGCAGACAGGGATGTGCGCGCGTGCCCAGTTGGCGGGCGTGGTGGTGCCATCGCGGAATTCGGCGACGGTGCGGCCGAAGGCACCCTTCCTAAACGGCGTTTCGATAAAGCGATAGGAGCACTCGGCTACGGCGACCACCACAAGTACCTGCAAGATGTACTGCCACCAGGGCGTATCGTTGATGTTGGCGACCGGGTTCATAAGCAGCAGCAGCGGATAGTGCCACAGGTAGATACTGTACGAGCGCTTGCCAACCCACACGAGCGGCTCGGCGGACAGCGCGCGGGCAACCATTCCCTGGGGCTGCACGCAGGCCGCGATGACCATGAGCGTGAGGATGGAGCATAGCAGTGTGCCGCCGCGATACTGGAACGCGGTGTAGCCGTTGGTGAGCGCGACCATGGCGGCAAGGCCAACCAGACCCACGACGCCCAGTACATCGATGGATGCAGGTGAGGACCAAAAACGCACGAGGGCGCTCGGCTGTGCCGGGGCGGTCTCAGCTGATTCGTCGGCCTTCTCGCCAGGCTTGCCCTCGGCGCTCTTGCCGTGCTTGGCGGCGCCAGCCAGGCGATTGAGCCCCAAACGATGAGCGAGACGCACCGGCGCCAGGTCGCGATCGGGGATAAAGGCCATCCAGGCACCCAGCAGCAGCGAGAACACGCGGGTGTCGGTGCCGTAGTACACGCGGCTGGGGTCGGCGGCAGGGTTGTAAAGCACCATCATGGCAAGGGCAGATACCGCGGCAAGGCCTAGAACCACGCGGCGCGTGTTGGGTTTGCTCACATGCATGGATACCATGGCAAACAGCAGCGGCGGCCAAATCAGGTAGAACTGTTCCTCGATGGCAAGCGACCAAAAGTGCGTGAGCGGCGAGGGGTCGCCCAGAGCATTGAAGTACGAGACGTTTTGGGCAATCTGCCACCAGTTGTTAAAGAACAGCAGTGACGGCAGAATGTCGGGGCGCATCTTGGTGAGCATCACGTGGTTGAAGACGGTGCACAGCGCACAGGTCACCACCACGACGGTTACCACGGCGGGGACCAGGCGACGGATGCGGCGGATCCAGAAGCTCTTGAGGTCGATGCGGCCGGTCTTAGCGACTTCGTTGAGTAGCAGGCGTGTGATTAGATAGCCCGAAAGCACAAAGAAGATCGTGACGCCGAGCAGACCGCCCTGCGCCCACGTGAGGTTGAGGTGATAGAGCACCACCGCGACGACGGCAAGCGTGCGCAGGCCGTCAAGGGCAGGGATGTAGCGGGACTTGGGGCGAGCAGGCGTCTGCTCCGCGGCGGGAGTGTTGGCGCGGCCCGCGTTGTTGGCAGAAGCGCGATGGGGGCTCGTGGTGCGTCGCGGTTCGTTGGCACGGCGTTCGCCCTTCACGCGTTCGTGCGGCGCCGGCTCGTTGCCCGTGCGGCGTCGACCGCGCGAGCCCGATTGCGAGAATTGTTCCATAAAACATCATCCAATGACGAGAATAATCAGCACGTATTCATTGTAGCTGCCTGCTCCTGTGAATGCTTGCTGCTGGCGCAACCTCAAGGGTGCGTTCACATCAAAGTGAACTAAAGTTATAGAGGTGCGAAGGCGCGCAATCGACGGTCGACGGTGGGTGCAAAGCCCGCAGATGAGGAGGTTTCCATGGCAGATCGCGGCATCGTTGCGGTGTTCGGCAGCATGAACATGGACCTTTCGGTGGCGTGCGAGCGCATACCGCGTGCGGGCGAGACCGTCGGCGGCAGCGGGTTTATCACCAACGCCGGCGGCAAGGGCGCCAATCAGGCCGTAGCTGCCGCGCGTATGGGCGCGTGCACGCACATGATCGGCGCGGTCGGTCGCGACGCGTTCGGCGCATCGCTCGTGGTGGGGCTCCAAGACGCCAGCGTGGACTGTGACTTTGTAGTGCATCGCGATGACGTGGAGACGGGAACGGCGACCATCATTCGCTGCGAGGGCGACAACCGCATCGTACTGTCACCGGGCGCCAACCATGCGCTTGCGGGCGCGGACGTTGCCTGCGCGCTGAGGCGTCTGGTGGCCCATGAGCTCGACGGTGACGCCAGCGAGATTGCCCCGGCTGCCGGAAGCGTCTTTATCGCCCAGGGCGAATGTGACCTTGCAGCGACGGCCGAGGCGCTTGTTTGCGCTCGCGAGCTGGGGTTCTATACGGTCTTTAATCCGGCGCCTGCCTGCGAGCTGCCTGCGGAGGTCTGGCCTGCGGTCGACCTGGTCTGTCCCAACGAGACCGAGTGCCAGGTTCTGACGGGCATTCTGCCCACGGATGATGTGAGTTGCGTCGCCGCGCTCAATGCGCTGCTCGACAAGGGCGCCGGCGCCGCGGTCATCACGTTGGGCGGTGCCGGCTCGGTTACGCTCGGCGATGGCGGTGAGCTGCTGCGCATGCCGGCACTTTCGAGTACGGTAGTCGATACCACGGCCGCCGGCGATACGTTTATCGGCGCGTTGGCGGCGGCTCGCCTAGAGGGTTTGCCGCTCTTTGAGTGCATGGCCGCGGGTGCTCGCGCCTCGGCAGTGACGGTGTCGCGCCTGGGCGCTCAGCAATCGATTCCCACGCGCGCCGAAGTTGAACATTGGTTTGGTTAAACGATAAAGACGGAGAAGCGGAGTAGAACAATGGCAATCAAGAAGCTGATCCTTGATCTGGATATGGGTGTTGACGATGCGATGGCGCTGGCCTATGCCATCGCGAGCCCCGAGGTGGAGCTCGTGGGCATCACCACGTGCTTTGGTAACGTGCGCGTCGAGCAATCGGCGCACAATTGCCTGGCGGTGCTCGATCTGCTGGGTCGCCCCGAGGTTCCGGTGTACCTGGGTGCCGACCGTCCTCTGCAGGCGACTGAGCCCTATACGCCGCCGGCGTCCACCGCGCTCATTCACGGCAAGAACGGCATCGGCGGCGCGAGCGTGCCCGCGTCGCCCTACGAGCCGGTGGGGGCGACCTCGGCCGACGGCAACGCCGCGGTCGATTATCTGATCGATGCCGCGCGCACCTATGGTCCCGATCTGGTCTACGTGGCGACTGGCCCGCTCTCCAACCTGGCGCTCGCCCTGGAGCGCGATGCGGCAGCGATGATGTCCATCGGCCGCGTGGTCGTGATGGGCGGCGCCCTTACCGTGCCCGGCAACGTGAGCGCGGGCGCCGAGGCCAATATGGCGAGCGACCCCGAGGCAGCCGACGCGGTGCTGCGCTCGGGCCGTAAGCTCACCATGGTGGGTCTGGACGTGACGCATCGCGTGGTGCTCACACGCCGCGACATTGCCGGCTGGACGGGCTCGGGCACCATGGCGGGCTGCGCATTTGCGAGCATGGTCGAGCACTACATTGGCTCGTACGAGATGAACGCACCCTACCTGGGTGGTTGTGCGCTGCACGATCCGCTGGCCGTTGCCGTGGCGATCGACCCCACGCTCGTAGGTGCGCTCGGCTGCAACCTGCGTGTTGATCTGCTGGGCGAGTACCGCGGTCGCACCATCTGCGATGAGCGCCGCCTGTCCGATCCGGACAAGAGCGCGCTTGTGGCACTGACCGTGGATGCTCCGCGCTTCCTGTCCGAGTTCAAGACGCGTATGGCCCGTGTCCTTGGCTAAGTTGTCTTTTTGGGACGGGGCTTTTTTGACTGGTATGATTGGTGCGACCATTCGAACCAGCTAAAAGAGCCCCGTCCCAATTTGACTATCGAGAGGATCTGCCATGGAGCGCATCGCCAGCTTTTCCGTTGATCATCTGCTGCTTGAGCCCGGCGTGTATGTGAGCCGCATCGACCGCGATCCGGCGACCGGTGCTGCCGTCACCACGTTTGACCTGCGCCTGACCACGCCCAACAAGGAGCCGGTCATGAACACCGCCGAGTGCCACACCATCGAGCACCTGGGCGCAACGTTCTTGCGCAATCATGCCGAGTGGTCGGGCCGCATTGTCTACTTTGGCCCCATGGGCTGCCGCACGGGCTTTTACCTGGTTGTGTTTGGCGAGGTGACGAGCGAGGAGATCCTGCCGCTCGTGCGTGAGCTGTTCGAGTTTGTCGCCGGCTTTGAGGGCGATGTCCCCGGTGCCGCTCCCGGGGAATGCGGTAACTACCTGGACCAGAACCTCCCCATGGCCAACTGGCTTGCGCGCCGCTACCTCGACCGCGACCTGGCCGATATCGACGAGAAGCATCTGCACTATCAGCAGGCGTAAGAGCTTTATCGCCCAAAACGCGCGCATTGGGCGTCTTCGCTTATGCGGGGGCGCCTTTTTGTTGATTGGTCGGGACGAGCGTTCAAAATCGCTCATGTTTGTTCTAGAATGTTCGTATAGTCACATTTACGAACAGGAGTGAACATGCATATCTACTCTGTCAACGATCCCGAGTTCAAGTCCTATGGCAACGTTTGGGATAACGTTCCGTCCGAGCTTACGTCGCCCGTGCTCGAGGCGCTCTCTGCCACGCCCATTCCCGAGGGCAGCAAGTACGTTGCAAGTGCGCCGGAGCTCGAGGACGTCAAGGATGCCGACAAGCTTGGCTTTCTCATGTTTGGTGGCCGTCCCTTCCAGCTCGGCTGGTGCAACGGCCACAATACACGACTCAACTGCCTGGAGTATCACCGCGCGAGCGAATTCAACCTGGGCGCTCGCGACTTTATCCTGCTCGTGGCGCATCGCTGGGAGATCGAGGACGGCAAGCTCGACACCGCGTGCGTCAAGGCGTTTCGCGTGCCGGCGGGTACGGTCGTCGAAGTCTTCAACACCACGCTCCACTACACGCCGTGCATGGTCGACGACGGTGGCTTCCAGGTGATGGTGGCGCTGCCCGCCGGCACCAACGGCCCGCGCCCCGAGGTCGCGGCCGACATGCCTGCGGCCGGCGACAGCTACTGCTACTGGAAGGCCGACAAGTGGGTCCTCTGCCATGCTGACAGCCCCAAGGCAGCCGAAGGCGGCTACGTAGGCCTCATCGGCAAAAATCTCGACATCACCGTGGACTAGCGCATCGCCCCAAACCACCACAAAGGTGCCTGTCTCCTTTGCGGTGGTTTGGGGCGGGCGGATATCGGGAAGTGCCAGACGGGGGAGGCTGCCGGGCGCCTTGCCGTCTGCGGATTTTGGGACATGTGGCCCGCTTTTTGAGCCTGCCTGTCGGTACACTAAAAGCGCTATGGGTACCCGCGCACGACATATTGGCAACGCGGCCGCCCGATCCGCACCCGTGGCGGATCCCAGGGGCGGCAGGCTCTTCGCCATGCCGCGATTCCTTGTTGGCATAACACATCAGGTGTACCGCCACCGCGTCTTTGCTATCGCCGGTGTCATCACCGCGATGTTCCTCATGCTTTTGGCAGTCTTGCCGGCGCTGTTCGCCTTCGACTCCAAACTTTCTAACGCCGTGCCCGCCTATAGCGAGGTGTCCGAAGAGGTCGTGGATGCGCTCGTCCATTCGAGCTCTCTGCCGTTGCTTGTTGCCGCAATTGCATTTTCGATCTGGGGCGTATCGGTCTATCTGCGCTGTTTGGACTATGTGTTGCGCCGCCGTCTTGTTGCCATCGCCACCATCTGCGCCCTGTGGATGATCGAAGTCATTCTCAAGTACAAGTCGTTCACGCCGTTCTATGCCACCGTGCTGTGGTACCTGTACTACGTGCCCATGACGCTCATTCCGCTGCTCTACCAGTTGTGTGGTCTGCGCCTTGCGGGCCTGGAGCAACACCGCCTGGGTCGCCGCTACTGCGCTGCGCTGTGGATTATGGCTATCCTGCTTATCGGATTTGTGCTCACCAACGATTTTCACCAGCAGGTCTTCCACTTTGACCGTACAAGCGACACCTGGAGTAACGATTACACGTACGGCTGGGGTTATTTCGCCGTCCTCGTGTGGACGGCCTTTAACTTTGTGGCCTTTTTTATCCTGGTGGGCCGGTCCTCGTCCTTTCGCATCCAACGTTTCTCGGGCACGGCGGCGCTCGTGCTGCTGGGCGGCGCGTTCTTTGCCATCTCATATGCGTTGCGCGCGCCCTGGGCATGGAGGCTCAACTTCTCGCTCATCTATTGCGTCTTGTGTGTGGTGGCGATGGAAATCTGTCTCGATTGCGGTGTCATTCCGTCATATCACGACATCGCCGGCATCTTCGACACCTTGCCGCTTGACCTCAAAGTTCTAACGCGCGACCTGCAGGAAGTCTATGCCACGCCAGTGTCAAAGCCAATGCCGGTGGGCGTGCGCGAGGAGTTGCGGGTCCAGGAGCACGGCCGCGCCCATGCCTTTGCCGTGGCGTCCGATCCCGATGTAATGTACCGTGCCTTCCCACTGC
>CABSMK010000011.1 GCA_902478825.1 uncultured Collinsella sp. | reverse complement strand
TTCTTGGCCAGAACATCGGCAGTGTACTCACCAAAGACGCGGGCGGCCTCGGTGGAGCCCCAGCCGTGGCCCTTACTTGCGATGGGGATCTCGTGAGCGTGAATATCGGGAAGCTCGAGCTCGCGGCGTACCTTGCCGCCGTTCGCGTTGGGATTGGCGCCGATACGCAGCTCGCCGGTCGGCATAAAGGCCGTCACCTCGGGGCGCACCTGGCCCTCGGGCGTAAAGAGCTCCTCGGGCTTGTAGGAACGCAGCCACTCGCGCAGCACGCGGAAGTGCTCGTGGGTGTCCTTGGCGCTCGCCAGCGGCACCTGATGGGCGCGCCAGGAGTCCTCGGTCTTCTTGCCGTCGATCTGCTTGGGGCAGGTCCAACCCTTGGGCGTGCGGAACACGATCATGGGGTAGGCCGGGCGAACCACGGTCTCGCCCGCGGCGGCCTGGGCCTGCGCGGCGGCCTTGATGTCGCAAATCTCGTCAAAGACCTGCTCAAACAGGGCGGCAAAGCGCTCGTGGATGCTTGCGTGGCTCTCGTCGTCAAAGCCGGCGACAAAGAAGTGCGGCTTATAGCCCATACCCTCAAAGAACTTGGTGAGCTCCTCATCGGAAACGCGGGCAAGGATGGTGGGGTTGGCGATCTTGTAGCCGTTGAGGTGCAGGATCGGCAGGACGATACCATCGGTTGCCGGGTTCACGAGCTTGTTAGACTGCCAAGAGGTCGCGAGCGGACCGGTCTCGGACTCGCCGTCGCCCACCACAGCCACGGCCAGCAGGCTCGGGTTGTCCATGACGGCACCGTAGGCGTGGCTGAGCGTGTAGCCGAGCTCGCCGCCCTCATGGATGGAGCCGGGCGTCTCGGGCGCAAAGTGGCTCGGAATGCCGCCGGGGTAGGAGAACTGACGGAAGAACTTCTGCAGGCCGGCCTCGTCATTGGTGATGTCGGGGCGGATCTCGCGGTAGGTGCCATCGAGCAGCGACTGGGCGGTGCCGGCAGGGCCACCGTGGCCCGGGCCCATCAAGAAAATGGCGTTCTGGTTGTGGTCGGCGATGAGACGGTTGACGTGTCCGAACAGGAAGTTGATGCCAGGCGTGGTGCCCCAGTGACCAACCAGGCGATGCTTAACGTCCGGACGACCAAAGTCGCGCACCTCGCCGGTCTTCTCGTCGACAAAGTCAGCGCGCATCAGCGGGTTGGAGCGAAGGTAGATCTGACCGACGGACAGATAGTTCGATGCGCGCCAATACAGGTCGACGCCCTCGAGCTCGGAAGCCGGAACCTCGTGGCCCAGCTTTTGCCACGGCGTCCCCAGTGTTTTAGCCATTGTTTATGTCCCTCCGCTGTGCGGTCGCCCTCCAATACGGCAACCATTCGTTGGGACTAGTATACTTGCTAAAACGTTTTATCATGGTGAAAAAACGTTTTATCACCCTTATCAATCACATCGATCAACAAAACGCGACATTCACCTGCGGCATTGTCTGCCACAAGTGCTCCACATTCGGTCTCTGCAAATTGATAAACTTGTTTAGTTATGTTTAGTAAGCTCGAGCACGCTGCCCTTAACGATAAGCGCCGGCTCCAGAACGACCTCTTCGGCACGCCTACCGCCCCTACCGGCAAGACGCTTGGACATGCAGCCAAAAGCATGCTCCGCGAGGACACCAGGATCCTGCTCAATGGCGGTCAGCGCCGGCTCAAAGAGAACGTCGGCCGCCGAGTTGTCATAGCTCACCACCGAGATATCGCCCGGGATGCTCTTCCCCATCTCGTGCAAGCGCTTGAGCAAACCGAGGGCAATGTTGTCCGAACTTGCGAACACGGCGGTGGCGTCGGTTGCGAGCACCGCCTCCGAAGCCTCGTATGCGCTCGGAATGTAGTACTCACTCTCAAACTCCAAACGTGCGTCGATAGGCAGGCCAACCTCGCGCAGCGCGCGCTCATAGCCGGCAAGTCGCTTACGCCCCGTATTGGAACGGCGCGCGTTAACCAAGCAAGCAATGCGACGATGGCCCCGCTCGACCAGATAGCGGGTGGCCATGTAGCCACCCATCTCGTGGTCGAACATCACCTTGTCGCACTCGAGCCCCTCAATGGCACGGTCGACCATCACGGCAGGGATAGGCAGATGGCTGACTTCTTCGCGCAGGGCGCGGTCGTCGGAGAACTCGTCGCCTACGACCAGGAAGACGCCATCAACGCCGCGCGTCACCAGCTGGCGCAGCAGCTCCAGATCGTCATCGGCGCTTCCGCCCGAGCTGGTAATGAAGAGCGCATAGCCGTCCTCGCGGCAGCGCTTTTCCAGGCTACCGGCGAGCGAGGCAAAAAAGCGGCTCTCGATGTTAGGGACGATAAGGCCCAGGGTGCGCGACTCGCGCATGACCAGGCTGCGCGCGATCTGGTTGGGAACATAGTGGTTGCGCGCCGCGACCTCTTTGATGAGCTTGCGGTTTTCTTCCGAGATGCGACAGGGCCGATTATTGAGCACAAGCGAGACCGACGAGGGGGAAAGCCCCACCTCCTGGGCGATCTGCTTGAGGGTGACTTTGTTGGCCATCTCGCTCCTTCCGGGTTTACGCGCAATCTCTTGAAAGTATAGCGACTACCCCTCTACCTCGGTGATAAACACTTTACCAATCCGGTAGACGGCTGTTTTATCGCCGCCAGCGCACCAAATCCGTCCGGGTGGGGTATATTGCAATCGATTGATGACAACGACCACCAAAAGGCGGATATTCGTATGCACGAGAACGACTTTTTTAACGAGGACCTGCTGTGCGCGCTTGCTGGCGTTGCCGGCGAGGACAACGTACTGATGAGCGAGCCCATGCGCGAGCACACTACGTTTAAGATCGGCGGCCCGGCCGACGTCTTTGTCACGCCCGATACCGAGCAGGGCCTCGTCGCCACGCTCGATACCTGCTATCGCTGCGATCTGCCCCTCACCATCGTGGGCAACGGCTCCGACCTGCTCGTCGGCGACAAGGGCATCCGCGGCGTCGTCGTGGCGCTGGGCGAGGGACTCTCCGACATTACGGTCGACGGCACACACGTCACGGCGGCAGCCGGCGCCTTGCTTTCCGATGTCTCCGCTGCGGCAGCCGAGGCCTGTCTCACCGGCATGGAGCCTATCTCGGGCATCCCCGGTTCGGTCGGCGGCGCCTGCTACATGAACGCCGGTGCCTACGGTGCCTGCATGGCCGATGTGCTGGAGTCCGTGCGCGTCTACAAACCCGCTCGCCGGCTCGACGACGGCACCCGCGGCAGCGGCAATATCATCGAGTTCGATGTCGACGAGCTCAACCTGGGTTATCGAAAGAGCCGCATCGCCGATGACGGCTTTATCGTGCTTTCGGCCACCTTCAATCTCGCCCCGGGCAACGCCGCGATGATCAAGGCCGACATGGACGACTACCGCCAGCGCCGCGAGGACAAGCAGCCACTCGACATGCCGAGTGCCGGCTCCACCTTCAAGCGCCCCGAGGGCTACTTTGCCGGCAAGCTCATCATGGATGCCGGCCTGCGAGGACACGCCGTTGGCGGCGCGCAGGTGAGCGAGAAGCACTGCGGCTTCATCGTCAACGCCGACCACGCCACCGCCGCCGATGTCGACGAACTCATCCGCCACATCCAGGCAACCGTCAAAGACCAATTCAACGTAGACCTAGAACCCGAAGTCCACCGAGTCGGCGAATTTTTATAAAAAAGAAGGCCCCGAAAGGGGCCTTCGCCATATTTATTCAGATAACCCAGTCCGGTGCGTCGCGCCCCGAACCCGAGAGGGCCGCGTGCCCGCCCGCAATATATTTGATTGATCGCGAGTTCCGCACGCAAAGAAGGCCACTTAATGTGGCCTTCGTCTTGCGCAGGACTGCCCGAGCAGGCAATCAAATATATTGCGGGCGGGCACGCGGCCCAGTCGGCTTTACGACAGCGCAATACCGCCGAGCCAGCCCCAGCGCACGCCAGAGCCAGTGCCATAGAAGCTAATAAACGAATCAAGCGACTTAGACGTAATGGCACCCTCGTTGCTCATAACGATGCCGCCACCAACGTAAATACCCACATGACCGTAGATAAGGCCCGGAGCACCCGTGCCGCTATGCGATGAGTCGGCCACGATCATGCCCACCTGCAGCGCCGAGCGGTCGGAGCTATAGCACCATGCGTTAAACATATCGCACGCGTTACCGCCAAAGTAGCCAACGCCGGCGTTACGGAAGACATTGGTAACCCACGCCGCGCACCAGTTCTGACCCGGCGAAGGCGTGGAGTAGCACGCGTTGACGACGGCCTGCTGTTTGCCCGAGCCGGCATTCTGTTGCGGGGTTCCGGGCGCATACGATCCGCCACCCGAGCTTGAACCACCCGAGTAGGAATTGTTCTTGTTCGCGGCAGCCGCGGCAGCGGCAGCCTTCCTAGCAGCCTCCTCGGCCTGGGCGGCAGCGAGGATCTCGGAATCGCGCTGAGCCATGAGCTCCTTGACGTCGTCGGAAAGACCGTTCAGCACGGTCTGGACCTCTTGCTGCTTGGCCTGCATATCCTGCATCTGAGCCGTCTGCTGGTCCTTGAGTTTCTCCAGGTCGGCCTTTTGTGCTTCGAGCTCGGTCTTCTGTGCGTCGAGCTCAGCCTGAATCGTCTGGATATCCTCGATGGCATCGCGGTCGCTCTTGTTGATCTTCTCAACGTAATGCGCGTTGGCGACGAGTTCCTCAAACGAACCAGAGGCCAGCAGCAGCGACAGGATGTTCGTGCCGCCGGACTTGTAGCTGGCGGCCACGCGATCGGAAAGGTCGTTGCGCTTCTTCTTGAGCTCGGCCTTCTTTTCATCGATCTGGGCCTGCGTGTCGTCAATCTTGCCCTGGACATTCTCGATGTCGTTGAGGGTCTGGGCATTCTTGTTGGCCAGAGCCGCATACTCATTTGCGATGCTGTCGAGCTGGGCCTGAACCTCATCGAGCTGGGCCTGGGCGGCATTCAGTTTATCGGTGGTTTCTTTGGAAGCCTCCGCCGCATGGGCGCGAGCGGGCAGGCCAAAAAGAACTGCCGCAGAAGCGGCGCCGAACAGGGCCTTGAGGGCAGTGCGGCGCGAGAGCTCCTGGGAAAGGATGGAATCGCTGTTTGGTGACATATGTACTCCGTTACATGCTTATTTATATGTCGCTCAACTCATACATATTAGCGTACATATGGCGCGTCCCAACGATTTCCACGAACGGCAGGAAACTGCAAGGTCGGCGGCTCGTAAGCAAATACCAAAGATCAGGTTATGCGTACGCAAGCTCTGTTATGAGTACGTTAACATAATCCTCTGCTTTTCCTACAGCGCACGATTTGGGCGTCCCCGCCTGCGCTATACTCCCCTCTAGAAGTGTTCCTGATTCGATAGGAGACTACATGTCCAAAGCACTCGACCCCAAAGACACCTGCGTCCTCGTTACCGGTGGCGCCGGCTTTATCGGCTCGCACACCGTCGTTCAGCTGCTCGAGGGTGGCTACCAGGTCGTCATCGTCGATGATCTCTCCAACTCCAGCGCCGTCGCCGTCGACCGCGTCAAGACCATCGTGGGCGACGAGGCCGCCAAGAACCTCACCTTCTACGAGGCCAACGTGCTCGACCGCGATGCGATGAACAAGATCTTCGATACCCATCAGATCGACCGCGTCATCCACTTTGCCGGCTTTAAGGCCGTCGGCGAGTCGGTGAGCAAGCCCGTCGAGTACTACCACAACAACATCGAGAACACCCTGGTGCTCATCGACGTCATGCGCAACCATGGCTGCAAGTCCATCATCTTCTCGAGCTCCTCGACCGTCTACGGCGACCCGGACAACCCGCCCGTCACCGAGGAGGATCCTAAGAAGCCCGCGACCAACCCCTATGGTTGGACCAAGTGGATGATCGAGCAGATCCTTATGGACGTCCACACCGCCGACCCCGAGTGGGACGTCGTGCTGCTCCGTTACTTCAACCCCATCGGCGCTCATCCGTCGGGCCTGATCGGCGAGGACCCCAAGGGCATCCCCAACAACCTGGTGCCCTATGTCGCCCAGGTCGCCGTGGGCAAGCTCGAGGCCGTTCAGGTCTTTGGCAACGACTACCCCACCCCTGACGGCACCGGTGTGCGCGACTACATCCACGTGTGCGACCTGGCCTCGGGTCATGTTGCCGCCCTTAACTGGATGAACGGCAAGACCGGCGTCGAGATCTTTAACCTGGGCACCGGCACCGGCACCTCGGTACTCGAGGTCGTCGCTGCCTTCTCCAAGGCTTGTGGCAAGGAGCTGCCCTACGTGATCCGCGAGCGCCGCGCCGGCGACATCGCTGCCAACTGGTGCGATGCCTCCAAGGCCGAGCGCATGATGGGCTGGAAGGCCCAGTACGACATCGCGGACATGTGCCGCGATAGCTGGAACTGGCAGAGCCACAACCCCAACGGCTTCGCCGACGCCGAGTAGCAAAAACCTACATACCGCTCTTGCCCCGATCTCACGTTGTGAGGTCGGGGCTTTTTCATGGCATGTAACCATTCGCCGAAAATCGACCAACTTTTTTATCTTGCCTGTACATGTTTAAACAACATGTTCTACAATAGGCGTATCGAATCAGAACATCGGAGGCGGACTGCACACCCATCGGCAGTCCAACCCCACAACAAGAAGGTTGGTGAGCGCATTCATGGAGCGTGCAAGCGGCGTCCTCATGCCCGTCTCATCTCTGCCCGGACCATACGGAATCGGCGGCTTTGGCTGGAATGCCTACGACTTCGTCGATTTTCTCGCCTCGTGCAAACAACATTACTGGCAGATTCTGCCCCTTACGACGACCAGCTATGGCGATTCGCCCTATCAGTCGTTCTCGGCCCGCGCAGGCAACCCCAACTTTATCGACTTTGCCGAGCTTATCGAGGCAGGGTATCTGGAGCAGCGCGATATCGATGGCGTGTATCTGGGATCCGACCCCAGCAATGTCGACTACGGTGCCATCTTTGGTGGCCGCCGTCAGATTCTCGACCGAGCCGCTGAGCGCTTTGCTGCCGACAAGCCGGCCGATTTCGACGACTTTATCCAGGCAAACGAGGACTGGCTCATTCCCTACTGCGAGTTTATGACCGTGAAGGAGGAGTGCGGACTCAAAGCCTTTTGGGAGTGGCCCGAGGAGCTCCGCCGCCGCGGCGAGGCATCCAGCAAGGTCTGCGCCACCCATCCCGAGCGCATGCTCTACCACCAGATGACGCAGTATTTCTTCGATCGCCAGTGGAGCCGCCTCAAGGCCTATGCCAACGAGCACGACATCCTAATCATCGGCGACCTGCCCATCTACGTCTCGCGCGACTCCGTCGAGATGTGGGCCACGCCCGAGCTCTTTAAGATCGACGCCGCCGGCAATCCCGTCAGCGTTGCGGGAACGCCGCCTGATCAGTTCTCGGCCACCGGCCAGTACTGGGGCAACCCCATCTATGACTGGGATGCCATGGAAGCAGACGGCTTCTCCTGGTGGGAGGACCGCGTCCGAGCCGCCCTCGACATGTACGACATCATCCGTCTGGACCACTTCCGCGGCTTTGAAGCCTTTTGGGAGGTGCCGTTCTCCTCTCCCGATTCGTCATATGGTTCATGGACGCAGGGGCCCGGCCTCAAGCTCTTCAAGGTGCTCGAGGAAAAGCTCGGCACGCTTCCCATCATTGCCGAAGACCTGGGCTTTCTTACCCCCGGCGTCATCGACATGCGCGACACCACGGGCTTCCCCGGCATGAAGATTCTGCAGTTCGCTTTTGAAGGCAGCAACTCCTACTACCTGCCGCACAACTACATTGCCAACACCGTCGCCTATGTGGGCACACACGACAACGAAACGGCACGCGGCTGGTATGAGGGAACGGCCACCCCGCGTCAGCGCGAGCAGGCGGCCCTGTATACCCACCAGCAGGCAGGCGAGTCCATAGCCGACGCGCTCAACCGCACCATCGCTGCCAGCGTGAGTGACACCTGTATCTACACCATGCAGGACCTGCTCAATCTGGGCAACGAGGCGCGCATTAACACCCCCGCCACCCTGGGCGGTAACTGGACGTGGCGCATGCTTGATGGCGCCATCACCCGCGAACTCGAGCGCAAGCTCACCGACTGGACCGTGACCTACTTCCGCATCCCGTCGGAAGCCGAAATCGAGCTTCCTCAATAGGAGCTACCGCGCCCAACCCCTCCCCACCGTGCGGACGCGCTTGCTTTTACCGCGCGAGGCCACCCCAATCCCCTCGCGCGGGCTTCTTATGAATTGCAGACATGAAACAACCCATCACAGGAGAAAACATGCCCCAAATTAACCTCATGGAACTCGCCGAGCAGTCTTTTGGCACCTCGCTCGAGCAGCTCGACGACCGTCGCATTTACAAGCTGCTGGTCAAACTCGTGCAGGAGCGCTCCGCCGCCTGCCCGCTCAACAACGGCAAGAA
Organism: uncultured Collinsella sp.; assembly: GCA_902478825.1. GTDB lineage: Bacteria > Actinomycetota > Coriobacteriia > Coriobacteriales > Coriobacteriaceae > Collinsella. The sequence continues at coordinate 11,356 of CABSMK010000011.1, read as the reverse complement.
AAAGCTCTATTACATTTCCGCCGAATTTTTGATCGGCAAGTTACTCATCAACAACATGATCGACCTTGGCATCTACGACGAGGTTAAGGACCAGCTCACCGCCGCAGGCCACGACCTCAACAAGATCGAGGAGTTCGAGGTCGAGCCGTCACTCGGCAACGGCGGCCTGGGCCGCTTGGCCGCATGCTTCCTGGATTCCATCGCCACGCTGGGCTTGACCGGCGATGGCGTGGGCCTCAACTATCACTACGGTCTGTTCCGTCAGCGCTTTGTCGACAACCAGCAGAAGGCCGTCCCCGACGAGTGGCTCGGTGAGCAGGACATCCTAGTCGACGATGACCGCTCCTACACCGTCGAGTTCGGCGATTTTGCCGTTACTTCCAAGCTCGTCAACATCGATGTGCCCGGTTACGGCCAGCCCACCAAGAACCGCCTGCGCCTGTTCGACCTGGCGAGCGTCGACGACGGCCTGGTCCCCGGCAGCTCCATCGACTTCGACAAGACCGAGATCGCCAAGAACCTCACCTTGTTCCTCTACCCCGACGATTCCGACGAGCAGGGCCGCCTACTTCGCATCTATCAGGAGTACTTCATGGTGAGCAACGCCGCCCAGCTCCTGATCGACGAGGCCGTCGAGCGCGGCAGCAACCTGCACGATCTGGCCGACTATGCCGTGGTCCAAATTAACGACACGCACCCCACCATGGTCATCCCCGAGCTCATTCGCTTGCTCACCACCGAGCATGGCATCGAGTTTGACGAGGCCGTGACCATCGTACGCTCCATGGTCGCCTACACTAACCACACGATTCTTGCCGAGGCGCTCGAGAAGTGGCCGCTCGCCAGCCTGCAGAAGGTCTCCCCTGCCATCGCCGACATTATCGTCAAGCTCGATGAGATCGCGAAGGCCGAGCACGATGACCCGCGCGTCGCCATCATTGACGAGCACGACACCGTCCACATGGCCCACATGGACATCCACTTTGGCTTCTCCATCAACGGCGTAGCCGCCCTCCACACCAAGATTCTGGAGGACACCGAGCTTCATCCGTTCTACGAGATCTATCCCAAGAAGTTCTCCAACAAGACCAACGGCATCACCTTCCGCCGCTGGATCCATGGGGCCAACCCCGCGCTCGCCAGCCTGCTCGACGATGTGATCGGCACCGACTGGCGCAGCACCGGCGATCTGAGCAAACTCGCCAAGTTCGCCGACGACAAGGACGTTCTTGAGCGCCTGGCCGCCACCAAGGTCGAAGCCAAGGCCATCATGCGCCAGTTCATGGCGCTCGAGCAGGGCGTGACCATTCCCTCCAACGCCATCATCGACGTCCAGGTCAAGCGCATCCACGAGTACAAGCGTCAGCAGATGCTCGCGCTCTACATCATCTGGAAGTACCTCGATATCAAGAACGGCAACAGACCTAAGCACCCTGTCACCATCATCTTTGGCGGCAAGGCGGCGCCTGCCTACACTATCGCGCAGGACATCATCCATCTGATCTTGACGCTGTCGCAGTGGATTGCAAACGACCCCGACGTGGCTCCCTACCTGCAGGTCGTCATGATCGAAAACTACAACGTCACCGCCGCCGAGCGCGTGATCCCCGCCGCTGATATCTCCGAGCAGATCAGCCTGGCCTCCAAGGAGGCGAGCGGCACCTCCAACATGAAGTTCATGCTCAACGGCGCCCTAACCCTGTGCACGCTCGACGGCGCCAACGTGGAGATTGCCGAGCTCGTGGGCGACGAGAATATCTATACCTTTGGTGCCTCGTCCAAACAGGTCGAGCAGCTCTATGCCGACGGCACCTATGACGCCGGTGTGCTCTACCGCAAGCCCGGCATTAAACTGCTGGTGGACTTCATCACCAACCCGGCCTTTATGGCGACCGGCAACGCCGAGCGCCTGCAGCGCCTGCACGATGACATTAAGGGCAAGGACTGGTTTATGGCCCTGCTCGACATCGAGGAGTACATCCAGACCAAGGAGCGCGTGTTGGCCGACTACGAGGACCAGGACGCCTGGATGCGCAAGACGCTCATCAATATCGCCAACGCCGGCACCTTCTCGTCTGACCGCACGATCTCCCAGTACAACGACGAGATTTGGCACCTGAGCTAATTTCGCTTCCCTTACCCATCCTCTTGAGAAACGGAGTCGTGGCAACACGGCTCCGTTTTTTGTGCCCGCACGTTACCCCGTGACCCGACTCGACCGAAGAATCTCGATCTGTAACAGCTGCTCGGTAAAAACGGCCCCAGCTGTTACAGATTGAGACATACCGCCCCCCTTGGGTCAATCTCGATCTGTAACATCTAGCAGCTGAAATTCACCTTTGGTGTTACAGATTTAGATGAAATGGTTAGCTCAGCGGAACCGTCTCGATCTGTAACATCTAACGTCCGAAATCAGCCTCACCCGTTACAGATCGAGACAAACGACCGGTCAGACAGCCCCAACACAAAGAAAGGCTCCCCTCTCGCCCAGTGGACGGGAGGGGAGCCTTATATGTGACCGCGGCAAAAGGATGGCAATACCGCAGTCGCCCAAAGGGAGGGCCTGGATGCACCGGGCCTAGATAAGGTTCTTGCCAGAGACCTTATCGAAGAGGTGGGTCGCGTTCTTCTCGAACTTGAACCAGATGGTGTCGCCAGCCTTGAGCGCGCCCTTGGCCTCGAGGTCGACGACGGGGATAATTAGGACAAACTGGCCGTCGGGAGCGGTCACGTGGACATGCTCGGTCGAGCCCATGAGCTCGGTCACCTCGACGGTACCCTGGAGCGCGCCCTCCTCGCCCTTGTCGGCAAGCAGGATCTGCTCGGGACGCACGCCGGCCGTAATCTCCTTCACGTCGCCGCCGTCCCAGTTGAGGGCAAGTTGAGCGCAAGTCTCGGGGGCGAGTGCCACGTTCATATCCTCGGTCTTGACGGTAAAGCCGTTGCCCGAGCGCACCAGCTGGGCATCGAAGAAGTTCATCTGCGGCACGCCGATGAAGCCGGCGACGAAGATGTTCGCGGGATGGTTGAAGACCTCCTGCGGCGTGGCGATCTGCTGGACGACGCCGTCCTTCATGACCACGATACGGTCGCCAAGGGTCATGGCCTCGGTCTGGTCGTGAGTAACATAAATGAACGTGCCCTTGATCTCGTGGCGCAGCTTAATGAGCTCGGCACGCATCTGGTTACGAAGCTTGGCGTCCAGGTTGGACAGCGGCTCGTCCATCAGGAAGACCTTGGGGTCACGCACGATGGCGCGGCCGATAGCGACACGCTGGCGCTGGCCGCCGGAGAGCGCCTTGGGCTTACGGTCGAGGTACTCGGTAATGCCCAGAATCTCGGCAGCAGAGCGAACCTTGCGGTCGATCTCGTCCTTGGGAACCTTCTTGAGCTCGAGCGTAAATGCCATGTTCTCGTACACCGTCATATTGGGGTACAGAGCGTAGCTCTGGAACACCATGGCGATGTCGCGGTCCTTGGGCGCCACGTCGTTGACACGCTTGCCGTCGATGAGCACATCGCCCGAGGTAATGTCCTCCAGGCCGGCGACCATGCGCATCGTCGTGGACTTACCGCAGCCAGAGGGGCCAACGAGGACGACGAACTCCTGGTCGTGAACGGTGAGGTTGAAGTCCTCTACAGCGAGCACACCGTCCTCGGTAACCTTGAGGTTGTGCTTCTTCTCCTCGGTCTTCTTCTTTTTGCCAAAGAAGCCCTTCTTTTTTGACTCGTTGTTGGGATACACCTTCTGAACATGTTTGAGAACGATCTCGGCCATGTCTCTACCTTTCGATATGCGGCGCCGCGCTGAGGGGTGCCGCAGAAACTTGCAAAACAGTTACGGCATCAGCCCTTGACGGCACCTGCCACCACGCCGTCGATGATGTACTTCTGACAGAGGATGTACATGATAACGATGGGGATAACGACCATCATGATGCAGGCCATCATGGGGCCGAGCTCGACGTGGCCGTAGCCGCCGCGGAAGTACTGGATCAAGATAGGAATGGTCTTGTACTTGGTGGAGTCGAGCGTAAGGTAGGGCAGCAGATAGTCGTTCCAGACCCACATGGTCTCGAGGATGCCGACCGAAAGATAGGTGGGCTTCATGATGGGAAGGACAATCTTAAAGAACACCTGGACCGGGTTGCAGCCATCAATCATGGCCGCCTCCTCGATCTCGAGCGGGATGTTCTTTACAAAACCGGCGAACATAAAGACCGCCAGGCCCGCGCCAAAGCCGAGGTAGATAAAGCAGATGTTGAACGGCGTGTTGAAGCCGATGCGGTCCGCCAAATTGGACAGCGTGAACATGAGCATCTGGAACGGCACGACCATCGAGAACACGAACAGGTAATAGAAGAAGTTCGAGATCTTGTTGTTGACACGAACCACGTACCAAGCGCACATGGAGCAGCACACCAAAATCAGCACGACCGACGTGACCGTGATGATGAGCGAGTACATAAATGCCGAGGCAAAGCCCTGCTCGTTAAGGGCGTGCATGTAGTTTGCGAGGCCGTTGAACGTCTCGGGCGTGAGCAGATCGAATGCCGTGGTGGTGCTGATTGCGGTCGCTTTCTTAAAAGAATTAAGCGCAATCATGAACACGGGGTAGATCCACGCGAGCGACAGGATCGTAAAGAAAATCGAGAGCGCGCGGTTGATAACCTTATCGCGTTTCATTACTGCTGCACCTCCTTGGACCTCGTGGCCTTAAGCTGGATCATGGAGATGGCCACGACCAGGATGCAGAAGATAACCGCCTTGGCCTGACCGATGCCCTGCCATGCGATACCGGCACGCGAATAGAACGTGTTGTAGATGTTCAGGGCGAGCATCTCGGTGGAGTGCGCGGGGGCGCCGCCGGTAAGGGCGAGGTTCTGGTCGAACAGCTTAAAGCCGTTGGTGATGGACAGGAACAGGCAGATGGTGATGGTCGGCATCAGGTTAGGGATCTTAACCTTCCAAAACGTCTGCCATGCCGTGGCACCGTCGACCTTGGCGGCCTCGATGTAGTCGGACGGAATGGACTGCAGACCAGCGATGTAGATGATCATCATGTAGCCGACCTGCTGCCACAGGGTCAGGATGATAAGGCCCCAGAAGCCAGCAGCAGAGTTAAGGGCGATGAGCTGGGCGCCCACGTTGGAGAGCAGGCAGTTGATCAGAATCTGCCAGATGTAGCCCAGCACGATGCCGCCGATCAGGTTAGGCATAAAGAAGATCGTACGGAAGATGTTGGTGCCCTTGAGCGCTTTGCGGGTGAGCGCCTGCGCGATGGCGAGGGCGATCACGTTGATGAGCACCGTCGACAGGAAGGCAAACGCCACGGTAAAGAAGAACGACGTGGCAAACTGCGGATCGGACAGTGCGCGCACGTAGTTCTCGATACCGACAAAGTGCGTGTTGTTGATGGTAATAAACTGGCAGAACGAGAGATAGAAACCCTGGATAAAGGGGATCACGAACCCGATCATAAACGCCAGACACGTGGGCAGCATAAAGAGCGGCCACCAGCGCTTGAGTGCTTTGCCCATAGAAGGGTCCTTTCAATATGCAGGGGGCGGGCAAACCAACGTCTGCCCGCCCCCTGTCGCTAATCAGATAGCTTGGGCAGCAACTGCTTACTCGGAAGCAGCCTTCTCGGTCTTCCAGCCATCGACGAAGGCGTTCTTGACGCCGTCCCACTTGCTGTTGTCGGCAGCATAGGCAATCAGAGCCTGCTTGAGGTTCTTCTTCCACTCCTCAGAGGGGATGTAAACGAAGTCCCAAGCGACGGTCTTCTTGCCGTCCTTGGCCATGGCAACGGCCTGCTGCGAGAAGACGTTGGTGGTCTCCTTAGCGCTCTTGAACGGGGCAGTCAGACCCATCTTGTCAGCGATGATGCTGGTGGCGGTGTCAGAAGTGACGCACCAATACATGAAGTCCTCGGTGGCCTTCTGGGCATCCTCGGAAGCCTGGGAGCTGACGCACCAGTAGTTCTCGCCGCCGGAGCACAGGCCCTGGTTCTCCTCGCCGTCGACACCGATGTAGATGGGCATCATGCCAATCTGATCGTCGGTCATGCCGGCCTTGGTGAGGTCAGCGTAGGCCCAAGAACCGTTCTGGTAGAAGACGGCCTTGCCGGTTGCGAACTCGTTGGTGGCGTCGTCGCCGGTCTTGGAGGCAAGCTGCGAAGGATCGCAGGTGGAGTCGGTGATGTACAGGTCGAAAATCTGCTTGAAGTTGTCGAGATACTCGCCCTTGATCTCGTCGTCCTCCTGATTGTGCTCCTTCTCGAACTCGTAGTAGAGCGGGAGGTTGGCAAGGTGGGTGGTGTAGCGCCAGCTGGAGGAGTCGTCCATGCCAGCGGAAGTGAAGGCGCCCTCAACACCAAGCTCGTCCTTGCGGGCCTGGATGTCGTCGGCACAAGCCTTCAGCTTGTCGAAGGAGTTGATGTCCTCGGCCTTGTAACCAGCCTTCTCGAGCAGCTGCTTGTTGTAGATGATGCCGTAGCTCTCCTGGACCCAGTCGATACCCAGATCCTTGCCGTCGGACTGCAGAGCCAGGGAGTCGTCAATGAGCTCACCGCGGAGCTTGGTATCGGACAGGTCGGCGCAGTAATCCTTCCAGTTCTTAAGACCGGTGGGGCCGTTGACCTGGAACAGGGTCGGAGCGGAGCTCTTGGACATCTCGGACTTGAGCTTCTCCTCGTAGGTGTTGGAGGCGGCGGTCACGATCTTGACCTCGACGCCCTTCTCCTTCTTATAGGCCTTGGCGATCTCCTTCCACTCCTTGTCGACCTCGGGCTTGAATTGGAGGAAGTAGACCTCGGCAGCGTCACCAGAAGCAGAGGAGCCGGAGCCGGCAGAACCACCGCAACCCACGAGGCCCAGACCAAGAACTGCAGCCGCGGAACCAGCAAAGCCCAGGAACTGCCTTCTGCTCATTTCGTTCTTCATTACAATCCACCCTTTCACACCGTGGCGGCACCCTTTGCCGCCGCCTTCGGAGATTGGCTCGGGGACTTTGCCCCTTTTGCTGATTTGTACGATACGCTATTTGGCTAGTTGTTTGAACAAGTATTACTAGAGCGGTAGAAAAACTTCGGTGAACGGTAATTTCAACTTGATACTTGACAAGTTTTGTATAAACAATTATTTGTTGTCGAATGCAGAGAAAACGCCCGGTCAAGCCGATGTACCGTCGGTTTGACCGGGCGTTTTCTCTTTGAGGCCATGAGTCTCGTCAGGCTGCGAGCTAGCCGGCTATCGCTTGGAATTGACACGGTAATGGAAGATCTCGGGGTGTGTGCGAGTGTGCGTCACCTCAAACAAGATGCCGTCCGAGGTGTACGACTGACTCTCCATGACGGCAACGCAGTTGTATTTGCCGAGGTCAAGATAGCTGCAGTCCTCATCGTTGGCGAGCTCGACACTCACCGTACGACGGCTCGCCATCACTTTGACACCGCGCTTGTGCTCCAGATAGCCGTAAATAGAATCTGCCGCGATCTCGGGAGTCAGGCCCTTGGCGATCGACGCCAAAAAATAGCCATGGTCCACTTGGCGCGCGTTGCCGTTGAGGCTTCGGACACGCACTACGCGAATCAACTCCTCGCCCACCTTAAAGCCCAGGTGACGAGAGAGTTGCTCGGTGCAAACCAGATGTTCGAAAGACTTAACGTCCGTAGATGCAACGGCATTGTTGCGCTTTGCAAACTCGCCAAACGACTCAACCTCTTCGAGTGCGCCCAACATGTCGGTTTCGCCCTTAAGCCAAATAACGCGCACGCCCTTGCCGTGTATGGGCTGCACAAACATCCCGTCGGCCAGCATACCCAAGGCGCGACGGACGGTATTGCGAGTGCATCCGAACTCCGCGGTCAGCTCGGCTTCGGTTGGCAGCATCTCCTGAAACGCATAGGTCCCATTAATGATGCGCGAGCGTATTTCTCGGTAGATTCCTTCGTATATCGCTTTTGGCATTGTTTCACCTCTACATTATTCATTTCCGGCTAGGCACGATAGCATTTCTTAAAGTTGTTTAAACCGAATATCGGTAAAGCGACAGGATTTAACCGTTGACGGTTTCTGTCATGCCCAAATCGGTTTCGCTCAAAACTGCCGGTACGACAATCGTCTGGTCCTCTACAATGAATCCATTGTTTAAACGTTTCCCCACGCGCAACGCGCCTCGATATTCGGAAGGCAGAACATGCTGCAAAAAATCCAACGCTTTGGCGGGGCAATGTTCGCGCCCGCCATGCTGTTTTCTATATCAGGCCTCATGGTCGGCGTCTCCGCTCTCGCAACGACTGCGGACATCGTCGGCGATCTCGCCGTATACGGAACCCCTTGGTACGCTTTTTGGACCATCATCCAGCGCGGCTCGTGGACGGTCTTTAAACGCCTCCCGCTCCTTTTTGCCGTAGCGCTGCCCATCGGTCTTGCCCAAAAACAACCGGCTCGTTGCTGCCTCGAGGCTCTCGTCGCCTATTTTGCCTACTGCTTCTTTTTGAGCGAGATCATTAAGCTGAGCGGAGACAATCTTGGACTTAAGTACCCGTCGTCTTTGACCTCCGCTAGCGGCATCACCATCATCGACGGCATCAAGACGCTCGACACCGGCATTATCGGCCCGCTGGCGGTATCGGCAACCGTCGTCGCCATCCATGACCGCTTCTACGATGCCAAGGTTCCCGATTGGCTCGGCACCTTCTCGGGCTCCTCGCTGGTCTACCTCATCAGCTTTTTTGCCGTGTTTGCCCTTGCCGCTATCTCGGCCGCCATCGTGCCCTCCGTATACGATGTAACTGATACGCTGCGTCACGCGCTTGCAGGCATCGGTCCCTTTGGCGTGGGCATCTTTGTCTTTTTAGAACGAGCACTCGAGCCCATGGGGCTGCACCACCTGCTCTACATGCCGATCTACTACGACAACCTGGTCATTAACGACGGCATCTACGCCACGTGGAGCAGTTTGCTCCCCATCCTCTCCCATAGCACGCGCCCCCTTAATGAACTTGCGCCGTGGGCCGGTTTTACCGCCACCGGCTGGGTCAAGCTCTTTGGCCTTCCTGCCATCGCAGCTGCGTTCTACTCCACCGCAAAACCCGAGCGCCGCGCCGGCCTCAGGGTCATCCTTGCTCCCGCCATCATCGCCTCGGCGGTTTGCGGCGTTACCGAGCCACTCGAGTTTCTCTTTATGTTCACCCACCCCGGGCTCTTTTTGCTCTACGCCGTCTTATCGTCTTGCCTTGCCACAACCATGAATCTCTTTGGCATCGTCGGCATCTTCTCGGGCGGCCTGATGGAGATGGCAGCCTTCAACTTTATTCCGCTCATGCGCACGCATGCCGGTGCCTATCTTTTGGCGCTCGGTATCGGCCTTGCTTTTAGCCTCATCTTTTTTGTTAGTTTTCGAGCACTCATCTTGGTCTATGACCTTAAGACACCGGGCCGCGAGGATCATGTTGCCAATCGCGCGGCAATCGATTGTTTAACGGGAAGCGACTTTGTCAAAGAGCAATCCCCCAATGACGAGGTCGATAGTCGATCCGATCAAGATCACGTCCTCGCTGAGCGGGTAATTCAGCTTTTAGGTGGCGTTGGCAATATCGTGGGCGCAACCAACTGCGCCACGCGCCTGCGCGTCGAGGTCGCAGACCCTTCCATCGTTGCAGATAACGCGTCGTTTGTCGCGGTGGGCGCCAAGGGCCTCATCATTACGGGCAAGACCGCCCAGGTGGTCATCGGCATCTCCGTTCCCCGCGTTAAAGAGCATTTTGACCAGATCATGGGCCTCGAGCCGGAATTTGTGCCCACCACCTCGGCCTCCCCTGCCGCCAGCGCAGCCCATAAGCGCGGCTCTATTTGCTTCTTCGATATCGACGGAACGCTCGCCTGGCAAGACCCCAGGCTCGCCCAAGACCTTCCCGAAGACGAGCGGGACCTCTCCCCCTATCCCAACGAGGCGGTTTCGCAGGCAATCCGCGAGTTTGTCGCCAACGGCAACATGGCCTTTATCTGCACGGGACGCACCCTGAGCTGCATCCACCCCAAACTTCTTGAGCTGCCTTGGACCGGCATCGTCTGTCTTGCGGGCGGTTACGCCGAGATCAACGGACACGCAATTCGCGATCTGTCGATGACGCCCAGTATGCTGCAGCGTCTTGCCCCCTACCTTGAGCAATCGGGCGAGGTCATCCGCTTTGAGGGCCTCAACGGCATCGTGCGCATGAGTGCCGATGCGCCCGATGCTCCCGGATACGCGCGCACCCTGGGCGACGCAGTCACGCAGCTGCAACATTACAGTGTCTACAAGATCTTGATGTCTACATCGCTCGCCAACCACATCGCTCAAGATAAGGCACTTGAGCCGCTGCTGTGCTTTAATGAGCTCGAACTCGAGGTAACCGAAATCTCGCCCCGCGAATGCACGAAGCGCGGGGGCATCCAGTCTGTACTCGACGCCCTCGACCCCCACCACGGAACCGTATACGGCATTGGCGACGCCAGCAATGACGTCTCGCTGATGAACGCCGTCGATGTCGGTATCGCCATGGGCAATGCGCCGGACTATCTCAAGGATAAGGCCGATTACGTGACCGACACCGTCGATCACGACGGTGTCGTTGCGGCGCTCGAGCATTTTGGGCTGATTTAGGCGCGCTCCATCAAACGCACGCCCGTTGTCCCAAATCGCCAAAACTGCCGCGCCAAACGCCCTAATGTGGCAATATGTTGTCTGCATATTGCATCAACGCAACCTCAGAAAGAATGCGAGAACCCGTGTCCAGTCCGTTTACCAGCTTTTTAGCCCAGCACTTTGACCAGATTAACGACTATCTGGCCACGTTCTTTGACGGACAGGCGACCTCTGCCGATATCGAGCGCTACCTGTATGCGCCGCTCTCGGCTTTTACGGCCAACGCCGGCAAGCGCCACCGCCCGCTTATCTGTATGCTCGCCGCAACCGCAGTGGGCGGTAGCTTTGAGAGCGCCCGCAGCGCCGCGGCAGCCATCGAGCATTTCCAGTCGGGCGCGCTGATCCACGACGACATCGCCGACAACGGACAGCTTCGTCGAGGCAAGCCCTGCATGCACCTTACCGAGGGCACGGGCCTTGCCATCAATTGCGGCGACCTGGCGCTCACCATGGTCACCAAGACGGTTCTCGACGACCCCACGCTGGAGTCCGACGTGAAGCTGCGCGTGCTCCACGAGCTTACCGAGATGATCGTCCGCACCATCGAGGGTCAAGCGCTCGACCTGGGTTGGGTCCGTGACGGGCGCTTTGATATCTCGGTTGATGACTACCTGGACCTGTCTCTTATACACATCTCCGAGCCCACGAGACATGCGCAGATCTC
>CABSMK010000010.1 GCA_902478825.1 uncultured Collinsella sp. | reverse complement strand
TCTACACCTCTCTATTCGTCGGCAGCGTCAGATGTGTATAAGAGACAGCACATGGACAGGCTCGCATGGCAGGAGCGCCCGAGCAAGTCTCGTAGACCCCACTCCTTATGCAGCCGCGGCATAAAGGCAACCGGTGCGCCTTTACAATAGATGCAAACAGAGCATCTGCCATAAAGGAGCCCCATGGACACCGTAACCCGCGACCGCAACATAGCAACTTGGTTGGGCGATGCGCCGCAGCCGGTACGTGACACTACGAACCAGCTGCTCGAGCGCATCGCCCTTTTGCGTGTCGAGCAAACCATCTACCCGGCACAAGACGACATCCTCAATGCCCTCGCCTACACGCCGGCCGACCAGGTCAAGGTTGTCATCTTGGGTCAAGACCCCTATCACGGACCCAACCAGGCCATGGGGCTGTCGTTCTCGGTCCCCGCGACGCAAACCAAGTTGCCGCCGAGCCTGCGCAACATCTATAAGGAGCTCAAAGCCGATCTGGGCTGCCCCACGCCCGCCACGGGAGACCTAACACCATGGGCACAACAGGGCGTCCTACTCCTCAACACTACGCTCACCGTGCGCGAGCATGCCGCCAACTCGCACGCCAAACTGGGCTGGAGTACGCTCACCGACTATATTATCGAACGCTGCTGCCAGCTGCCCCAACCGGTAGTCTTTTTGGCATGGGGCCACTTTGCCCAGCAGATGGTCGAAGGCAAGCTCGCCGCTACCGGCGCGGGCAAGGCAACCGGCAAGTTCTGCCTGGCCTCTACGCACCCCTCGCCGCTTTCGGCCAACCGTGCCACGGCAGAACTCCCCGCTTTTATGGGGTCGCGCCCCTTCTCCGCTGCCAATCGGCTACTCGAACAGCACGGCTCGGCCCCCGTCAACTGGACTTGCCTCGGCTAAAAATCGATACATCAAAAACGCGCCCGACAGCTTTCCATCGGGCGCGTTTCCTATTCGGGCCAAATAAATTGTGTGCGGCCGGCCTCGCCACCGTCAATGAGCAGACTCTGTCCGGTCATAAACCGGTTGGTCACGCCCACAAAGTAGATCCACTCGGCAATCTCTTGGGCGGTAGCCCAGCGTTTAAGCGGCGTGAGCTCCATAATCTGGTTCCACAGGTGCTCGTCTTCCATCACGCAACGGTTGAGCGGCGTGATAACGCCACCCGGGTCCACACTGTTGGCGATGGCCTGCGGCGCCAGACGGTTTGCAAGGTTCTTGGTGTAGGCGATAACGCCGCCCTTGCTGGCAGCATAGGCGGGAAACTCCGATCCCGTATGCCCGCTCGCCGACCCCACATTGACCACGGATTTGATAGCCGGCGCCGGCTTGGCGGCAAGCCCCTCCCCCACAAAGGCGTAACGCTCGGTCACGTTGATGGTGCCACACAGGTTGGCGGCGATATCGTCGGCCGAATCCTGCGTACCGGCAACGTTCACGATCACCTGGGGTTCAAGGTCGCCTGGAAACGAGTCCGGCTCGCAGACATTAACGATCAGATGGCGGTAGCGCTCATGTTCGATCGCCGCCGGCAGCAGATCAAAGCCCACGACCTCGTGGCCCTCATCCAAAAAGCGCTGCACGCACGCGGCTCCGATACCGCCCGAAGCGCCCGTGATCAAAACCCGCATACTTGCTCCTTAGGCGGTTGCGTGGCGCTCGAGGTACTCGGAACCCACATTCTCGCGCTCCCAGCCGCGCACGACCTTGTAGCCCACGGGGCTCAGGAAGACCTCGCACAGCAGCTCGGCGACAGCGCCGGTCAGCGAGCACATAAGGACCTGCACCCAGGTCCAACCAAAGAACGTGTGACTCACTACAATGGCAAAGACCAGGTTGTCGATAAACTGGCCAACACCCGTGGACACATAGGAGCGGAAGGCGAAGCTCGCAAAGTTATTCTTTTTGAGCATACGGCCGAGCGACTGGTTGAGCGTGGAATTAACCACGGCAGAGACGAGCATTGCCAGCGAAGAGCCCAGCACCACGTACCAGGTGCCGCCGATGGTGGCGTTAAGGGCAGTGTTAACCTCGATCATGCCCGTGTCGTAGTAGGCGCCCCACATACCGGGCGTGAGCGAGCATGCCCAAAAGCACAGGCTCACGGCCAGGTTGACCAGCAGCGCGAGGATAGAGATTTTGATGGATGCCTTGGCGCCAAAGCGCTTGCAGATCATGTCCTGGCACAAAAACGAAACCCAGCTCACCACAAAGCCGCAATCGAGTGCCAGATACGGCAGGCTGATGAGCTCTTTGTTGGCCAGCAGGTTCATCATGATGACACTCACGAAAAACAGCGAAACCGTTGCCGCGGGAATGCTCCGCAACAGGACCTTATAGTCCTCCATGACCTTCTTGATCATTATGTACTCCTTTGGTTTTAGGTTTAACGAGCAGGATATCGGACCCGAACTGCTCGGACGCCCCGGTCTTGAGACGACGGTGGGTATGATAGCCGCTCACACGGCATCAGGCAAGCAAACGGCGCGGCAGCCCCGCCAGGCCACCGCGCCGGCACACTAAAACGCTACGTTGCCAAACTCCGACAGGATAAGATCGGGGTTGTGATCGGTTGCCCAATCCACGTTCCACGGACTCGTGAACAGCAGCAGCTTGCCGCCGCGCATGTCCTCGACGCGCAGCGTGTCGCGCGTGAGCGAAAGGCCCGGGATATCGATGGTGTCGGGGTCGTTCTGGATCCAGCGAATGTCCGTATAGGGCAGCGGCTGGCGACGAACCTCAACACGGTACTCGGCCTTGAGGCGGCGCTCGAGTACCTCAAACTGCAGCACGCCGACCACGCCCACGATGACGCTCTCCATGCCGGCACCCAGCTCGCGGAAGATCTGGATGGCACCCTCCTGGGCAAGCTCCTCCATACCCTTGACGAACTGCTTGCGCTTGAGCGTATCGACCTGCGTAATGCGAGCGAACATCTCGGGGGCAAACGTCGGGATCTGCGGATACTGCACGTGGCGCTTGCCGGAGCACACGGTATCACCGATGCTAAAGATACCCGGGTCGAACAGGCCCACGATATCGCCCGCGTACGCCTCGTCCACGATGGCGCGGTCATCGGCCATCATCGACGTGCCCGTGGCAAGCTTGAGTTTGCGGTTGCCCTGCATGTGGAAGGCGTCCATGCCGCGCTCGAACTTGCCCGAGCAAATGCGCACAAAGGCGATGCGGTCTCGGTGGTTCTTGTCCATATTGGCCTGGATCTTAAACACAAAGCCGCTAAAGTCGTCGCGGCAGGGATCGACCGGCTCGCTGGTGAGCGTATCGGTATAGGCGCGCGGCGTCGGGGCCAGGCACAGGAATTCCTTCAGGAAAGGCTCCACGCCAAAGTTGGTGAGCGCCGAGCCAAAGAACGCCGGGCTCAGCTTGCCGCAGGCCACGGCATCCAAGTCGAGTTCGTCGCCGGCACCATCGAGCAGCTCGATATCGTCCATCAGGTTCTTATGGTTTTCCTCGCCGATGAGCTCGTCCATGGAGGGATCACCCAGCTCGGCCTCGACCTCGGCGACCTTCTTGGTGGCGTTGGCGTGGCCGTCGCCCTCAAAGGCAATGACGCGACGGGTCTGACGATCGAACACGCCGCGAAAGTTGCGGCCGCTGCCGATCGGCCAGTTCATGGGATACGTATTGATGCCCAGAACGTTCTCGATTTCTTCCATGAGCTCAAACGGATCGCGAGCCTCGTGGTCAAGCTTGTTCACGAAGGTGAAGATGGGAATGTGGCGCAGCGTACAGACCTTAAAGAGCTTTTTGGTCTGGGCCTCGACGCCCTTGGCGCCGTCGATGACCATGACCGCGGCGTCGGCGGCCATAAGGGTACGGTAGGTATCCTCCGAGAAGTCCTGGTGTCCGGGGGTATCGAGGATGTTGACGCAGGCGCCGTTATAGGTGAACTGCAGCACCGAGGAGGTAACGGAAATACCGCGCTCCTTCTCGATGTCCATCCAGTCCGAGACAGCATGCTTGGCCGAGCTCTTGCCCTTGACCGAGCCGGCGGTCTGAATGCTGCCGGTATAGAGCAGCAGCTTCTCGGTAAGCGTGGTCTTACCGGCGTCCGGGTGACTGATGATCGCGAATGTGCGGCGCGACGAGATTTCATCCGACAGGCTTGCCATGCGGATCCTTTCTTGCATTGAGTGCATTACGTCGTTGTAACCGCACTATTGTAGCCGCGAAATCCCGCCATAGGGCACCTATCAGGACAAATTCATCAGTTGGGGCCCAGGGTAGCAGTCGATGGCGGCACTCCGCAGCAGTTTGTCTCGATCTGTAACATCTAGACGGTTTTTGAACCTCTATCTGTTACAGATTTAGACAAACAGGTGGGCGTCCCAGAAAGATCTCGATCTGTAACATCTAGCCACTCAAAACGGGTCCATCTGTTACAGATTGAGATATAAGGATAGACGGGTGGCCAATGTCTCGATCTGTAACATCTAGCAGCCAAAAACTTCTCCAGTTGTTACAGATTGAGACAACCAGGTGGGGCCCGCCAGCAAAATCTCAATCTGTAACAGGTAGCCGTCCAAATCGCTTCCAGATGTTACAGATTGAGATGAATGAACGAGCGGACAATCCCTATTTTCCTCTTGCATAACTGTGCATAGTGTATATATACTGTGCTTACCGGTTATATACACGTGTAGCCCAACAGCTAAGGAGCCGCTGTGGACATCATCCTATCCAATTCGAGCGACAAGCCCATCTACGAGCAGATAACCTCGCAAGTCAAAGCTCAGATCTTATCGGGCACGCTCGCTGCGGGAGCCAAACTCCCCAGCATCCGTGCACTCGCGAGTGACCTGGGTGTGAGCGTCATCACCACCAAGCGCGCCTACGCCGACCTGGAGCAACTCGGCTTTATCTGCACCGTGCAGGGCAAGGGCTGCTTTGTCGCCGAGGGCAACCAGGAGCTCTTGCGCGAAAACCAGCTCTGCCATATCGAAGAGCTGCTTGCGAAAGCGGCGAGCCAAGCCGAAACCCTGGGCGTCACGCGCGACAAACTGCACGAAATGCTCGACCTGGTGGCCCCCGAAACCATGCAGTAGCCATCTGCAAGAAAGGCTATACCATGCAAAACTTGCTAGAACTCAAAGGCATCTCACGCACTGTAAGCGACCGCTTTTCGCTGCGCGATGTCACGCTCGCCGTGGAGCCCGGCCAGATTGTCGGCTTTGTTGGTGCCAACGGTGCCGGCAAAACCACGACGATTCGAGCCGCACTCGGGCTTATAAAGCTCGATGCCGGCGAAGTGCACCTGTTTGGGCAGCGCTGTGGCGCCGACGCGCCCGGTGAAGTGCAGCGCTGCTTGCGCACCCGTATCGGCCTCGTGCTGGACACATGCCCTTTCCCTTCCACACTTAAGGTGGGCCAGATCGAGTCGCTCGTAGGCCCGGCGTACCCCACGTGGGACCGCGAAACATTCGCCGGATTCATCGACCGATTTGGCCTCGATCCCAAGGCAAAGGTCAAAGACCTCTCCCGCGGCATGGGCATGAAGTTGCAGCTTGCTTGCGCACTCAGCCACAATGCCAGGCTGCTCGTTTTGGACGAAGCCACCGCGGGCCTTGATCCCATGGCGCGCGAGGAACTGCTCGATGAGCTGCTCGCCTTTGTTTCCGACGGCCAGCACAGCGTGCTGCTCTCGAGCCACATTACGTCCGACCTCGATCGTGCTGCCGACCGCATCATCTGCATCGATAACGGATCGATTATGTTTGACCTGCCGCGCGAGGACATTACCGACCGCGCAGGCATCGCCCACTGCACCCAGGCACAGGCCGCCGAGCTTATGGCTTGCGTCGATGGCGCCCGTGCCGTCCACCACGCCTACAGCGTGGACGTACTCGTACCCAACCGCCGCGAAACGCTCGAGGCCTTTCCCGAGATTCCCTGCGATCGGGCAACCATTGATGACTATCTGCGCCTCACGCTGAAAGGGGCTTCAAAATGAAACGCGCCTTTATATCCGAGCTCGCCATCGTTCGCTCGCTTGTCCTGAGCATTGCGGGCGTCGGCTTGTTCATATTCGTCGTGCTGACCCTTGCCAACGCATCGGACGGTGACTCTGGCATGAGTGCCGGTGCCTGCGCGGTCAGTGCCATGTCACCCATCATGGTCATGAGCTCGCTGGCCGGCTTCGACAATCAAAATGGCTGGGAGCGTTATCGAGCGACGCTGCCCCTCTCGCGCAAAGACATTATTTGCGCACGCTACCTGTGCATCGTTGTCTTCTCGGCCATCATGGCCTGCGCCGCCGTGTTTTTGAACATCATCGCCCTTCCGTTCTTCGATCACTCGGGCATGCCCTCGACGGGACAAACCGTCTTTGAAATCGCAATCGCCTCGGCAGCATCGATGCTCATCTCCCTCATGATGGTGTTTTTGGCGCAGCCGCTGTTCTTTCGATTTGGACACATGGAGGCGTTACGCCTATCCGTTGGCCTGTTTGCCATGCTCGGATGCCTTGCCATGGCCACGCTGAGCTCCTCCAACCCCATCAGCAACTGGCTCATGTCGATTGCCGGGGCAAATCCCGATCCCGCCGTCCTTGGCTGTCTGTGTGCAGGAATTGCAGTACTGGCGCTCGCACTATGTGCAATCAGCTGCGCTGTCAGCACCAAGGTTTATCGAGTACGCGATCTGTAATCGACGGCTAAAAAAGCTTAGGTGGTACCCCGCTTATTTTTTCAATGAAACAAGGCGGCAGAGCGTCACCACCGCCCTTCACAGCAGGCCGTCTAGTTCTTGGCAACCAAAAAGACACCGTCAGCATATCGAAGGTGAATACTTTTCCGAGAAGTGAACGAGTAAAAACAGTGCCCTGTAGCATCGACATTTTTAAGGACTCAATTCCTGCGATTTTTGTCTAAGAATCCTGCAGTTTTGTTCGAAAAAAGTGTGCATGTTCCAGGGGTCCAGATTTACTCGTTCACTTCGCGGAAAACCATTCACCTTCGATTCGAGCCTTAACCAAATGTCCTCTCGAACTATGGCCCCTGTCTCACCACAGCGATATCAAAGCTTCATGCCGGGACGGTATCATCGGACGAGCGCCGTAAATCTGGCGCGGTCGTTCTTTGGGGAGGCATTTCACCCGTGTCGTGGGTCGCAGCAGCATTTGTGTCGGCTTTCTTTGCCGGCGTCACATCTGTCCTGGCCAAATGCGGCATCAAGCAGACCGACTCCGATGTCGCGACGGCCATTCGCACCTGCGTGGTGCTCGTTTTCGCCTGGGCAATGGCGGGCATTTCTGGATCCATTGGAACCATTGGCAGCATCGAGCCCAGATCCTGGCTCTTTCTCGTCCTCTCGGGACTCGCTACCGGTGCTTCGTGGATCTGTTACTTTAAGGCGTTGAGCATCGGAGACGTCAATAAGGTCGTACCGGTCGACAAGATGAGCACCGTACTCGCCGCACTGGTCGCCATCGTACTTTTTGGCGAGACGAGCAACCTTGCGGTTAAGCTCGTGGGAACCGCCGTCATCACCCTCGGCACGTTTTTAATGATCGAGAAGAAGCAGTCTGCCGGACCCGAGCAGCAGCAAGACCGGACCTGGCTCGCTTACGCCCTCGGCGCCGCCGTGTTCGCAGCGCTCACGTCCATCCTTGCCAAGGCTGGCATCGAAGGCGTCGAATCCAACCTGGCCACGGCAATCCGTACCTGTGTGGTACTGGTTATAGCATGGGCAATCGTGGCAGCTAAAGGCAGGATGGGCCAAGCCGTGCACGTAGACCGCTACGAACTCGTATTTCTCGCGGCATCGGGCATCGCGACCGGAGCATCGTGGCTGCTCTATTACTACGCCATCGCCACAGGCCAGGTAAGCGTCGTGGTGCAGATCGACAAACTATCGATTGTCGTATCAGTACTATTTGCGCGCCTGACATTCAACGAAAAACTCTCACGACGCAGCGTCATCGGTCTCGCCCTCATCGTACTGGGCACCGCCGCGCTCGCAGTTTGGAAGTAGCGCGGCCAGCAGCCGCTACATCCTCACACCTGGCTTGGGATGCCTGTACTGACCGTGGGATGCCGTGCGCTTACCGTGCGAGATGGCAAATTTGGGACAACAGTGCAGGCAACGAAGGCAGGCTGCGCACTCCGGCTTTGTCCAGACGGGAAGGCCGTCGCGCATCTCAATCGCCGCCATGGGGCAGCGCTTGGCACACAGGCCGCAGCCGATGCAGCGATCGGCATCGACGGCAAACTTGCTCGTCTGTTGCATGCGCGGCAGCCCAATTGCGTGATACGCGCACGATGCAAACAGAGGCACGCGATGGCGCATCATGTTGCCCGTGCGGCGTGCCCGCACCGCCTCGATCACGGCATCAATCTGCGCCTCGGCAGCTCTATTGATACCCTCAACCTTTTGAGGGTCAGACAGGTCGAAAACAGGCGTCCAGGTATCGGGCATCTTAACGCTCATCGCTGCATCCAACTCGAGCCCACTCTCGTGTAGCAGATCGCGGGCGAACTTGGCCGATTGCCCAGTCGTCGAACCATATGTCGAGACATAGAACGTATACGGGCGCTCGCCGCCCTTTGCGCCGGCAGAAATCGACAGGTCGGCAGTCTTTAAAAACTCGATCATCGGCGTCGGCAAACCACAGGCATACACCGGGGCGACAAACCCCAGCTGGCAGGGACTTTCCATCACAGCAAGGTGAAAGGCCTCGACATCAAAACGCTCAATCGACATAACTTTGTCGTCTGTCGCCGCCGCAATGCGACGCGCCACATGATCGCTGTTTCCCGTCGCGCTAAAGTACAGAATCATCTCGCATCTCTGAAATTGACTCGTGAAAAACCGCGCTACTTGCGCAGCGGCTTGGGCAGCGGAATGCCGGCGGCGATAACGGCGGCGATGATCATGCAGACGATACCCTTGAGCGGGAAGCACATGAGCAGCAGGCCCACGACCATGACGGGCTGACGCATAACGGCGCCCATCGTCGATGCCGTGCAGACGGCGACGCAAAAGACCGGATCTGCGCCGGTGAGGATGGCAAGGCCATAGCCCAGGCTTACGCCCGAGAAGATAACCGGGAAGAAGTGGCCGCCGCGCCAACCAAGGTTGATGAGGGCGGGGGTCAGCATGGCCTTGACCAGACCGGTCGCGATAAGCACGCCGGCGGGAATGGTCAAGTAGGTTTCCATGAGCACGTCGGCCTGGGTCTCGCCGGCAAACATGGTGTAGGGCAGGACCGTGCCGCAGGTGGCGAGCGCCAGACCGGCCAGCATGGCCTTGACGACAGGACGCTCCCCTATTGCATGGGACAATGCCTCGCTTGCATGCTCGGAGACAAAGTACAGCCAACCGCAAACGGTGCCAACCAACGCCAGCGGAATGAGCCAGGTAAGCTCCAGGTTGCCCACCTCGGCGGACTCGAACCTGGGCATGCCCATGCCGCCGCCCATGAGCTGGCCGAGCAGCAGATAGGTGCCCAGGCCGCCGGCAATCGCAATGCCGTAGACCACCGTCTTTTGCGCCTTGGGCAGCTTGATGGTGATCTCGCCGGACGCGGACTCATCGTCGGCGTCTTCGCCCTGGTCGTCGGCGCTACCGGCAAGCGGTGCCACAAAGCCAAAGACGGGCGCGGTAAAGAGCGCCGTCAGCGCGGCCTGAGTGCCCAACAGCGTAAGCTCCCTAAACTCGGCGCCAAAGCGACGCATGCGGTCGCCGACCCAGCTGCACAGAGCGGCGATAACGCCGGTCAGGCCGGCCTCCGGTCCAATGCTTCCGCCAAACAGCAGCGGCAGCAACGCCGCGAGCGAAAGCTTGCCCAGGTTGTCGTATGGGTAGCGCCCGTCTTGCTTAACCTTAGCCATCACCTGGTTGAGATCATCGGTCTTGGTGCCTGTCATCTTTTCGTACAGACCGATTAACAGGCCGCCCAGCAGGCAGACAAAAAACGGGTACGGCAAAAAGCCAAACGGACCGCTGGCAAGCTCGGGCGAAGCGACGCCCAGCGCGTGCGGAATCTCGGTCCATAGATAGTCGATGCCGTGCTCCATCGCAAAAAAGAACAGCCAGACCGCGGCGCCTGCGAACGCACCGGCCACGGCAACGCTAACTAAAAACAGCGCGCGGTTTGTGGGTTTGGCAAGGTTATCCATCGGGTCCTCCCGCGGTCAAAGTCGACATAGCTACGTTTTATTGTAGAGCGAGCGTTGCCCGAACGAGCCAACCATCCGCGCTGCAAACGGCACCATTGGGAGTCATAGTGGAGCAGGCTCAAGACTTATCCGTTGACAATTGAGGCAATCTCGCGCAAATCGTCGGCAAAATAAATGCCTTGCTGGCGCCGTGGGCTCGATAAGCCCTTATCAATCATGTGCTCGAGCAGCGCCTTAAGGTCGTTGTAGTAACCGTCCAGGTTATACAGGATGCACGGAGCACTCAGGTGTCCCAACGACACCGCGGACATGACCTCGGCAATCTCCTCGAGCGTGCCCGTCCCGCCGGGAAAGGCGATGAAGGCATCGCCGAGCTCAATCATCTTGGCCTTGCGCTCCGCCATATCACTCGTCACGATAAGGTCGTTGATACCGTCATGTTGAAACTCGGCCTCGATAAAAAAGCTCGGCTCCACACCCGTCACGTGTCCACCCGCCTCGAGTACGCTATCGGCGAGCGCACCCATCAGGCCCGATTTGGACCCGCCGTATACCAGCGCGTGCCCGTTGGCGCCAATCCAGTTGCCTAGCTCCTGCACCGCGGGCAGAAATGCCGGATCATTGCCGACATTGGCACCCAGATACACGGTGATATTCATATTCAGTCCCCCTCATCGTGACGCGTGGCGCCCGTTCTAGCGCTGGCGTCGACGATACTCGCGCACGCGACGCGAAAGATCGGCAAGCTCGTCACGATCGAGCTCTTCCAAATGCTCCAGATCATCCATAAAACGCGCCATGGTGTCCTTTTGACGCATCTTGATGAGCATATTGCAGTAGTTCACCGCCACGCCCGTGAGCATGGCGATGTAGAAAATGCTGATAACGCTCAGAATGACGGTAATGGCGCGGGCAACCGGCGTTTCGGCTGGGATATCGCCAAAGCCGATCGTCGAGACCGTCTCAAAGCTAAACCACAGACCATCACCAAACGTAAGGGTCGTGGGCTCGGACAACCAGACGGCCGTCGAGCACAGCAGGTAAAAGATAAGAAACAGGCCCGTGATGCGTGCAAAGCCAGCCTGTCGCAGTACGTCAGCAAGCGTCCTGAGCTTTTTCATCGCGACCCTTTCCACGGACGACCAATCACGTTCGCTCGGTATTGTCCCACAACCGACAGTTAGGAACGTTCCTTTTGTGCCGGCAGAAAGGGACTGCCCCCAACTGCCGGACGGAACCGTTTAGCGGTGCTGCTGCCGGCTGGGCAGGCTGAGCTGGTATCCTTATGCGGTAATGTCTCGATTCGTTAGGATTACATGTGAGAGCTGTCACTGTCCTTCGTTCAGCTATATATCGCGCCCTGGCCGTTGCGCTTACCGCGCTCGCCGCACTGAGCGTCGTCGCGCCCGCCCCTGCCTTTGCCGCCGACTCCGATCAGCAGGCCAAGACGGTCCGCGTTGGTTGGCTCGTCAACAACGAGGGCTTCCAGGACGGCACCCCCGGCGAGCGTCTCTCGGGATGGGGTTACGAGTACCTCCAGACCCTTTCGTACTACACGCCCGGCTGGCGGTACGAATACGTCTCCGGCACCTTCACCGAGCTTATGGACATGCTCGAGGCAGGCGAAATCGACCTCATGCCCAACATCTCCTACTCCGAGGAACGCGCCCAAAAGCTGCTCTTTTCCTCGAACCCCGAGGGCACCGAGCGCTACTACATCTACGCCAAGCCCGATCGCGACGATCTGGCCAAGGGTGACCCCCAAGCGCTCCAAGGCCTTACCATCGGCTACAACCCCGACGTTATGCAAACCTTCGTTGGCCAGCAGTGGCTCGCCAACGAAGGCATTACCTGCACCTATAAAGAAATCAACACCGGCGGTGCCCTCTTTGCCGTGCTCGCAAACGGCGAGGTCGATGCCGTCATCATGAACGACACCATTTCATCGCCCGAGGCGTCGCCCATGTTCTACGTCGGTTCGAGCGACTACTACTTTGCTGTCCCCAAAAGCCGCCCCGACCTGATGGACGACATCAATGCCGCCATGACGGCAATCGCCCGCGTCAACCCACGCTATATCGACGAAGTCAAATCTAACTACTCGGCCCAAAACAGCGGTTCATCATCGCTCAACGGTTCCGAACGTTCCTGGCTCAAAGCAAATGACAACACCATCACACTCGGCTACATTACGGGCAAACTCCCC
The DNA here is from genome assembly GCA_902478825.1 of uncultured Collinsella sp. Classification (GTDB taxonomy): domain Bacteria; phylum Actinomycetota; class Coriobacteriia; order Coriobacteriales; family Coriobacteriaceae; genus Collinsella. Next base: position 7,457 of record CABSMK010000010.1, on the reverse strand, counting down.
TACTGCAACGAAGACGAAGACGGCAAAATGGAAGGCTCGCTCGCATCGTTCGCGACGACGTTGCACGATAAATTTGGCATTACGGTCAAAACCGTCGCCTTTGATAACTACAAGATGATGTCAAAGGCCCTGTCAAAGGGAAGCATCGACGTTGCGCTGCCGGTATACCGAGATTACTGGTTTGCCGAGCAATCAGGCGTTGTGCAGTCGATATCGTTGGGGACCATATCCCTCACCGCCATCCACACCGGAAGCAACCTGAACAAAGACCTTCAGAACATCGCCTGCACCAAATCATCGTTTATCAACCGAAATGTACTCGAAAGTCTGTTCCCCACAGCGACCGTGACCGAATACCGATCCGACGATGAAGCGTTCGACGCCCTCAGGAAGGGAACGGTGCACTGCATCCTCGCCCCCAGTTCACGCGTAAAAACCATCGGTGACCGTTATGATCTCGAGAACTGCGAGACGGCCGAGCTCCCTGACACCTGTGAGCTCTCGTGTTGGATTTCGCGCGGAAAACCCGAGCTGTTGGGAATCATCAACAAGGGCATCATCAATGCCGGAGAATCGCTCTCCGCAAGCAATTACTCCTCCACATCGTACACGGCCCAGGAATCCAACACGCTTCAATTCCTTTATCGCAACCGCACCGCCATTGCCGCTGCCCTCATCGGTATGTTGTCAGTTGGCATCGTCCTGCTCATCTGGGCGCTCGTACGCGCTCGAACGGAGCGCAAAAAAGCCGACGCTGCCAACGCCGCTAAGACGGCATTCCTCACGCGCATGAGCCACGACATCCGCACGCCGCTCAACGGTATCCTGGGCCTTATCGAGATCGAGGAATTGAAGGAAGGCGATATCCAGGTCGTCCGCGAGAGCCGTGCCAAGGCGCGCGTTGCCGCCAATCACCTGCTCTCGCTGATCAACGATATCCTCGAGATGGGCAAAATCGAAGACCGCAAGCTAACACTGGAGCATGCGCCTTTTAACCTCAAAGAGCTCTGCGACGACACACTGGTGCTGTGCAAGCTCCGCGCGTCCAGTAACGGCATCACAATGCAGGACAATAGTCTGCCGTACGCCACGGGGCCATACATGGTCGGCAGTCCCACCCATATCCGACAGATCATGATCAACCTGTTAGACAACAGCATTAAGTACAACAAGCACGGCGGCTCCGTCACCTTTAGCTCAAAGACCAAGCCACTCGATAACGGGCGCGCGCTCTTTTGCTTTAGCGTTTCGGATACCGGCATTGGCATGACTCCCAAGTTTTTAAAGCATATCTATGAGCCGTTTGCCCAAGAAGGTAACGATGCGAGCAGTAAGTTCCAAGGAACCGGCATGGGCATGCCAATCGTCAAGTCGCTTATTGAACTGATGGGCGGCACGATTGAGATTTCGAGTGAGGTTGGCGCGGGGAGTACGTTCAACGTCCAGATTCCGCTCGATATCGACAAGAACCCTCAGGCAAGAGAACGTGCGGACGGCCAGGCAAACAGCTGCTCGCTTGCCGGCATGAACGTCCTTTTGGCAGAAGATAACGAGCTCAATGCCGAGATTGCCCAGGCTCTGCTCGAAAACGAAGGCATCGTCGTAACTCGTGCCGCCAACGGCAACGAAACGGTCGACCTATACGCTGGCCGTCCCGCCGGCAGCTTCGATGCGATCCTGATGGACATTATGATGCCGGACATGGACGGCTACGAGGCAACCCGCGCGATTCGTCTGAGCGAGAAGGTCGATGCAGCCGATATCCCCATCATCGCGCTCACCGCCAATGCCTTTGCCGAGGACGCCAAGGCGGCACACGACGCCGGCATGAACGCTCATCTGTCCAAACCGCTCGACTTTAACAAGCTCAAAAACATACTCGCCCGCATCAAGAAAAACGGATCCGTTTCGCTATAGTTTGTGCTCAACCACCACGCACGACCAGAAAGGAAGCCAACGATGTTTAGGCCCTTACGTCGAAAGAAACGCGCCATCACCGACGAGGAAGCGCGCGAACTGCTCGCTACCTGCAAGCGCGGCGTCTTTGCCGTCAACGGCGACGATGGCTACCCGTACGCCATTCCCGTCAACTACTTCTTTGACACCGAGCACGACAAGATTTATTTCCATGGCGCCAAAGCTGGCCACAAGGTCGACGCACTCAAGCGCGATGACAAGGTCTGCTTTACCGTTTACGGCAACGAGTGGTACAAGGACGGTGACTGGGCTCCCTACGTTATGAGCACCGTGGTCTTTGGCCGCTGTCGCCTGGCGAATGACACTCCCGCGTTTATCGAGGATAAAGTCCGCCAGCTCGCCCTTAAGTACTACCCTTCTGCCGAGGAAGTCGAAGAGGAAATCGCCAAGGACATTAAGGGCGTCCAGCTCTACGAGATTACGATTGAGCATCTTTGCGGCAAGCAGATTCAGGAAAAGTAAGCCCCTCAGCAGGTCTCATCAATAACAATATGGCCCGGTTCCAACCCACCTTGGAACCGGGCCATATGCTTATGAAGCGTCGGCGGCGATGTGCGCTAGCGCCTCGACGAGCTCTTGCGAGCTCACGGGTTTACTCAGGTGCGCGTCCATGCCCGCCTCACGCGAAAGCCTGCGGTCGTCGGCAAAGGCGTTGGCACTCACAGCGATAATCGGCGTGGTCGCGGCATCCTCGCGATCGAGTGCTCGAATCTGACGCGTGGCCTCAAGGCCATCGATGCCAGGCATCATGATGTCCATCAACACCGCGTCGTACTCGTACGGCGCGCTCGCGGCAAACATCTCGACGGCAGACTCGCCATCCTTAGCATGCGTCACGACGGCACCGGCACGGCTGAGCGTAAACTGCGCGATCTCGGCATTCAGATCGTTATCCTCTACGAGCAAAACGCGCAAGCCCTGGAGCGCATCGCCGTCTCCCGCGTCCACGCGCACTGCCTGAGGAATCTCGGAGCGGTCGCACTTCTCGAACGGCAGGCGGATGGTAAACGTCGTCCCCTGCCCCAAGGTGCTCGAAAAGCTCATGGTTCCGCCCATAAGCTCGACCAACTGTTTTGCGATAGGCGCGCCCAGGCCAGTTCCCGATGAAGCGCCTTCCACCTGTTGCTCCTCGCGGCAAAACGTCTCGTAGAGGTGCTGTTGGAACTCCTCGCTCATACCAATACCGTTGTCGGCGATCGTGTATTCATAGACGGGGACGCCATCCGCTGGCTCCACCTCGCGGCACACCAGGCAAACATAGCCGCCTTGGCGGTTGTACTTGACGGCATTGCCGGCAATATTGAGCAACAAGCGCTTGAGGTGCGTCACGCTCACCCGCGCATAGGGATGATTAAGCGTCTGCTGGTCGCAGATAATTGTCACCAGACGTTCCTCGGCCTGGCGCTCCAGAATATCGCGCACTTCGCAGTTGAGGGCCACCAAATTTATGGGTACGAGGTTCAGGTCGACCTGCCCGCTCTCCAGGCGACTCATATCCAGAGCCTCGTTGGCAAGGTCGAGCAGCAGTCCCGATGCCGTCCAGATTTTTAAACGGCACTCAGTCTGCTTTTGCAGATCGTCCGCATTGGCATCGCCAACCTCGACCATGCCGCGAATGCCGTTGATGGGCGTGCGCAGATCGTGGCTCATGCGGCGCAAAAACTCCGTCTTTGCCGAGTTGGCAGACGAGGCCTCACGCGCCGCCTTTGCCAGCTTGTCGCCATAGTCGCGCTCCTGCTGCAGCAAGTCCGTCAAACGTCGACGGTCAGCGCGGCGACGCGCCATCACAACAACGGCCACAACACCGCTGTAGAGCACCAGCACGCCGGCAGCAACAGCCGCGACGACCTCAAAGTAGCGCCGCGCCGAGGCATAGGTGTACACGTAGAACCCGCGCGCTTTTCCAAATGTGCCCAAATACCACTCGCCATTGGCGTTGACCAATCTGACCTTACCAGCCGGGCACCGATCCTTTATACCGTCGACAATGAAGGCATCCGTCGCAGGCAGATCGAATACGCCCAATATGGTGGGTTCAACGGCATTGGTCGCAACGACCTTGCCATCGCTTTCAATCACGATATTGCCGCTGTCAATGGTCTCATAACCACCGAGCAGACTCTGCAGCTTGAGCGTATTGCTTGCAACTGCCTTCGCGCTCTGATGCCTTACCGCGATAACGATGCCCTCGCCATCTTGCCGGGTCACGCAGCCAATGTCTGCGACCGAGTCATCCGCAAGTGTGATGCGGGCGGTATAGGACTTAAGCGGATAGGCTGCCACCTCCAGCACGGGCGCTTCCTTGAGGTACGTAGCGATCGACTCGTAGCCCACGCCATCCGTCGAGGACTCGGACACCAAATTGCCCGATGCGTCCGTCACGATCAGTGCGCTCACGTTGAACTGGTCGGCATATTGCTCCAGCGTAGCGTTATCCACCGAACCGTCGCGCTCCATATCGCGCGCTGTCTCTCCGGCGATCTCCATAACGCGAATCAGGTTTTTGGTCGTATAGGCGCTATTGAATGCATCGTAGGAAAGGCTCTGCGTCGCCACGTAATCGACAACGTCGGCAAAGCGCTGCTCGGCTTGGGCCGTCGTGTAACCGTAGCTCATCATGCCGGCAACAACCGAGAGCGCTATCCCCAGCAGAGCGACAAGGAGCCATGCCCCTGCCGAACGATTGCCCCGCTCCTGAGCGGCGTGGTCGGGCGCATCGATCATGACAGGCCCTCCATATTCAAAAATGGCGAAGGGTCATCAAAGTACTTTGACACCAGGCGTTTCATGGTGCCATCGGCAAGCATTTCTTGGTAGGCATGGGTGAGCTTGACGTCGATGCCACGCGTATCGTTGATATCAAAAGCGGTGCCCAAACCAACCACTAGCAGCGGCTCATCCAAAATGCGATACGTCACACCATAGTCTTTTTCGTAGGTGAGCAGCGAGGACTCATGCGCGGCGATGGCGTCGACCAGCCCCTCAACAAGCGCTGGGTTCAGGTATGAGTGGTCCGAAAAGCTGTAGAGCTCTTTGATCTGCGGAACGTTTTCATTTGTACGATTGAGCAAAATGCCCTCGGGCTTGGTGGTGGACTGGACCGCCACGACCTTATTCTCAAGATCGGCAAGCGTGTAGATATCGCTCTGGGGATCGACCGCGACCACCTGGCGGCTCGCAAGGTACGGGCCGGCCCAACGATACTCGTTTTCGCGACCCGTCATGCTAAAGCTGCCCATGACGCAATCGAGCTCGCCGCTCGCCAGCAGCTCTTTCTTCTTTTTCCAATCGATCAGCTGGTACTTTGGCTTGTAACCAATGCGGGCCAAAGCCTCGGTTAGTATCTCGACATCCAGGCCAACGATATCGCCGTACTCATCGGTATACACAAACGGTGGATAGAGGTCGCTGCCAACGTTGAGCGTCTTAAGGCTGTCGTCTTTGGCCCGCGCGGCGTCCAGACCTTCTAATGCAGACGTCGAGGCTCTGTCATTCGACCCGGAACAGCCGGCTATCGCTACGACAAAGGCACACGCTACCGCAAGCGCGACAAACAACGATATGGACACCGAGCGGCGAGGTCTTTTCATCGAGCTCCAGAAGATCCTGTTTACAGACTAAAATGGTTAAAGATAATAGCAAACGAAACCACTCGAGCGTCCTGGTTACAGACGTTTTACCATGCGGGGCCTTCCAGCCGGCTTGGCAGAAGGCCCCGCATGCAGCACACGCCTACCGTGCATTAAAAACGTAGCGGTCCAAGCGATCACACGCTTCCCTTACGCGCGAAAGCGTCAGCGCCAGATTCACACGAATGTGGCAGGGTCCATGGAACGGGCGGCCGTCCTGATACCCCACGCCCACGCGCGCCCCCTCGTCGAGCAGCCACTGAATATCGCGGCCATGCTCGCGGCACCACTCGGCGCAGTCAATAAACACCATGTACGTGCCCTGCGGACGTGAAAACGCGACGCCCTTCCAGTGTTTTTCTGCATACGTGCAGAAGTACTCGATATTGCCGGCAAGCACCTGGTTGAGCTCGTCCACCCACTCGTAGCCCTGCGGCTGGTAGGCACCAATAAGCGCATGCATGGAGAGGACATTCATTTCGTTGTAGTGGGTCTTGTTGGACACGGCGCACATGCGGTCGCGCAGCGTCTCGTTGTAGATAATGTGGTAGCTGCCGACCAGACCCGCCAAGTTGAACGTCTTGCTCGGCGCATAGAGGGCAACCGTGCGCATGCGGGCATCCTCGCTCACCGACTGCGTCGGGATATGCTTGTGTCCCGGCAGGATGATATCGGACCAAATCTCGTCCGAGATCACCACGCAATCGTGCTGGCGATAGATGTCCATGGCGCGCTCGATCTCGTCACGCTCCCATACGCGGCCGCAGGGATTGTGCGGCGAGCAGAACACGGCGGCATGGATATGGTTTTGTGCGAGCTTGCGCTCCATGTCCTCAAAGTCCATGCGCCACACGCCCTGGTCGTCGAGTTTAAGCGGGCTGTGGACAATGCAGTAGCCCGCGGCCTCAATGGACTTGGTAAAGCCGATGTAGGTGGGGCTGTGGACCAGTACCGCATCGCCCGGCTGGACATATGCGCGCAACGTCGACACGACACCGCCCAGCACGCCGTTTTCGTAGCCGATATGTTCAGGGCGCAGGCCCTCGACGCCATTGCGGCGACTCTGCCATTCGATGATGCGGTCGAAGTACTCGGGACGCGGATTGAAGTAGCCAAACATGGGGTGTTGGGCACGCTGAATGATGTGCTCTTGGACCGTGGGCACCGTAGCAAAGTTCATGTCGGCCACCCACATGGGAATGCGGTCGAAGCCCTCGTCGGGTGCGTTCGGAGCCATACCGGGGATCTCACCCCAAGAGTCAACGGCGATGGAGTCCATGCCGTGGCGGTCGATGATTGAAGTGAAGTCGTATTTCATGCTGGACTCCCGTGCAAAGTTGATTGTTTTGGTAGGCGTTATTGTCCACCAGCGTGGGCGGTTTTGGCGCGGGGTTTGGCGCTTAATTTGACGGGTACGGACGAATGGCTGGTTAGCCTTGCGCGTCGTTGACGGCAACTACGGTTAGCTGGGTTTTATCGACCGTAAAAGATATGTCGAGTCCGGCGAAGGCCAGATGATAGGCGCGGTTTGGCTCGTGCTTGCTGCCCGCGCGGCGTGGATCTTGGCGAAGGACCTCGACCAAGCCGGGGAGCTTTGCGGGCGGGACCATATCCTGCAGCGCTTGCGGGAACTCAACATCGAGCTCTTGCCACGGAGCATCCTCAATCCAGCCGCCCGTCGCATCCGGGTGACAGTCGGCAAATGGAATGTAAGGCTTGATATCGTAGATGGGCGTGCCATCGCGCAGGTCGGCCCCCAGCACATGGATGATGGGGCCATCGTCGGTGAGCTCGACACGATCGAGCTTGACGCAGGTGAGCCCGATAGGATTAGGGCGAAACGGACTGCGC
>CABSMK010000009.1 GCA_902478825.1 uncultured Collinsella sp. | reverse complement strand
GGTGTGCGGTGCCGTCTATGCCGCGATGGGTTCCGAAGTCAATCCTGCCGCGTTTGCCGCGGCGGCCGCCAAACGCGACTGGCGCGTGGCCTATCCGTGCATGCTCTCGGCAGCCGAAGCCACAGCTTGTGGCCAGCGCATATGCATGCGGGCAGTTGCTGTCGACGATGCGTCCGCGACTCCGTTTATCGCCCACCCCACGCGGGCCTTCACGGCCATGGACATCGACAGCGATCGCTTCCCTATCGTGCCTGCCGATGTTCTCGACATGATTATCGTGCCGCTCGTGGCCTTCGACCAAACCGGCGCGCGCCTGGGCTACGGCGGCGGTTGCTACGACCGCTACCTACCCACGCTTTCGGCCACATGTCAGATTATCGGCATCGCCTTTGACGAACAGCGCGTCGGCCACGTCCCCACCGACGCCCACGACCTGCCGCTGCCCCACATCGTCAGCGCCTAACCGCCGTCACATCAGCCACGGCCACAGTCGCAGCCTAGTGCTCCTCGCCGGCGCGGGCCAGGTCGTAGGGCGTGGTCTGGTAAACGTAGTAGTTGAGCCAGTTGGTGTAGAGCAACTGAGCCTGGCTGCGCCAGACGTTGCGCGGCTCGGCCGTGGGGTCGTCATTCGGGAAGTAATGCGCCGGAACCCGGGGGTTGAGCCCGCGCTTCACGTCGCGCTCGTACTCCAGGCGCAACGTGTCGGTATCGTACTCGGGGTGCCCAAAGACAAAGAAGCGGCGGCTGTCGGTCGACTTGACGATGTACAGGCCCACCTCGTCGGACACGGCCACGACCTCAAGCTGCGGCTCGACCTCCACGTCCTCGCGACGCACATCGGTGTTGCGCGAATGCACGGCATAGAAACGGTCGTCAAAGCCGCGGACCAGTGGGCTTTGCGGCTTCACCAGATAATGCTCGAACACGCCGCTCGCCTTTGCCGGCAGGTCGTACTTCTGGATACCGTAATGATGGTAGAGCCCCGCCTGCGCGCCCCAACAAATGTGCAGCGTAGAGTGCACGTGCGTGGTGGACCAATCCATGATCTGGCAGAGCTCGGGCCAGTAGTCGACCTCTTCGAACGGCATCTGCTCCACCGGCGCGCCCGTGATGATCAGGCCGTCGTAGTGGATGTCGCGGATGTCGTCGAACGTGCGGTAGAACGTCTCCAGGTGGCCGGCGCTCACGTGCGTGGCCTCGTGCGTTTTAGTGCGCAGCAGGTCCACCTCCACCTGCAGCGGTGTGTTGGAGAGCTTGCGCATGATCTGCGTCTCGGTGGCAATCTTGGTGGGCATGAGGTTGAGGATGAGCACGCGCAGCGGACGGATGTCCTGATGTAGCGCGCGGTACTCGGTCATGACAAAGATGTTCTCGCTCTCGAGCTGCGCGGCGGCAGGGAGGGCGTCGGGGATGCGAATGGGCATGGATGCTCCTTACGAGTCAGTTGCAGCTATGGTACAACGACCGGCCCCATCCGCGCGAGTGCATCGCCCAGCGATACCGTCAGTGGTCCAAAACAGCCAAAAGTAGAGATTAAGGCATGCCCAAAAATCTATGGCGCTTTAGCCTAGCAAAGTGACGGCAGGAGGCTACAATGGTTCGACGCGAAAAACTCGGCCGAAAGGATACGTATATGTACCAGACGCGTAAGATCGGTGTGGTCGGCCAGGGCCACGTAGGAGCACATGTCGCCAACAGCCTGCTTATGCAGGGCATTGCCGACGAGCTGTACCTGTGCGATATCAACGAGGCCAAGGTGACGTCCGAGGTCCAGGACCTGCGCGACTCCCTTTCATTTGTCCCGTACAACACCAAGATCGTCAACTGCTACGACCACTACGAGGAGCTGGCCTGCTGCGACGTCATCGTCAACGCCGCCGGTAAGGTCGCACTGGCCGCCGGCAACCGCGACGGCGAGCTGTTCTTTACCACCGACGCCGCCCGCACCTTTGCCAAGCGCATCGTCAACGCCGGCTTCGACGGCATCTTCGTGAGCATCTCCAACCCCTGCGACGTCGTGTGCACCGAGCTGTGGCACCTGACCGGCTACGATCCCAAGAAGATCATCGGCTCGGGCTGCGGCCTGGATTCCGCCCGCCTGCGCACCGAGATCTCCAAGAAGGTCGGCGTGAGCCCCAAGTCCATCGACGCCTACATGATCGGCGAGCACGGCTTTAGCCAGCTTGCTGCCTTTAAGGCCGCAACCATCGCCGGCAAAAACCTCAACGAGCTTCAGGCCGAGAACCCCGACAAGTACGCCTTCGACCACATGGAGGTCGAGGAGCTTGCACGCAAGGGCGGCTATGTGACCTACCAGGGCAAGCAGTGCACCGAGTACGCCGTTGCCAACTCCGCCGCGCGCGTCTGCGCCGCCGTGCTGCACAACGAGCACGCCGTGCTTTCGGCCTCTACGCTTATGACCGGCCAGTATGGCGAGGAGGGTATCTTTACCTCCCTGCCGTGCGTGATCGGTGCCGAGGGCGTCGAGGAGGTCTACACACTCGACCTTTCCGAGCACGAACTCGAGGGCTTCCACAAGAGCTGCCAGCACATTCGCGACAACATCGCCCAGCTCGACTGGTGGGATGCCGAGGCCTACGACGCCAAGTAAGCCGCTGGCTGCCGCAACCTTGCGAATCTATGCGCGATACTAAGCGGGCCGCGCCGGAAACCCACCGGCGCGGCCCGCTTTTTACGCACGCTGTTCGCTTGCGAATCGAAGGTGAATGCTTTTCCCGTTACCTAGTACTGCTCGATGCCCATGTAGCGACGAATCTCGGGGCTGTGGTCGAACACCTTTCCGCGGGCGGCGCGCAGCTCGCAGCTCATGTTGTAGAAGAAGATCGGCTCCAGGTACGAACGCACGCTGGCAGGCACGTCACCCACGCCGTACTCGAGCGCATCGAGCACCATGACCGTGTCGGTGTGCGTGTTGAGGAACGCCAGCGCACGCTCCTCCATGGGGCGGCACTCGCCCGATCCGAGCTGCACAAAGTAGAACACGCCGGGCTCGGTGGCCTCAAACGGGCCGTGGAAGTACTCGCCGGAGTGGATGTAGCAGCAGTGCTGCCACTGCATCTCCATGAGCGAGCAGATGGCCATGGCGTAGGTCTGGCTAAAGTTGGGGCCGGAACCCAGGATATAGAAGAACTTATGCTGCTGGCAGAGCTCGGCAAAGCGATCGCCCAGCTCGGCGTTGACTTTCTCGCGGGCAGCGGGCAGCAGGGCATCCATCTGCTTAAGGCCGGCGTACATGTCGGCAAGCGCCTCGTAACCCTCCTGCCGGTCGAGCAGTTCGGCGGCGATCAGAGCGCCGATGCCCTGCGGTACCTCGGCCTGCGGCACGCCTTCGCCCCACGGATAGACCCAGGTGGTCCACTTGCCGTTATCGATCTTGGAGCCCTCGCAGTCGGTGAGGGCAACGACCTCGGCGCCGGCTGCCAGCGCCATCTCGCAGCCGTCGACGACCTCCTGCGTGTTGCCGCTGTGGCTGCATGCGACGACGAGCGACTTCTCGCCAAGACTCTTGGGGGCCATCAGGCAAAACTCGCGTGCCGTGTAGACCGTCGAGGTAAACGTGGTGGCCTCGCGCTTGAGCAGCTCGTTGGCCGGCATCAGGTCGATCATCGAACCGCCACAGGCGATCCAAAATACGTTCTCGATCTTGCCCTTGCGCTCGATAATTTCCTGAATCAGATCGTGTGCGTTCATGGTGATGCTCCTCCTTGTGTGGCGGTTTTGAACGACGGCGCTCGTACCTGCTGTCGTTCTATGTTGTCCTATTTATAGCACGCACGACGACACCCGTGAAGTCATTTCACCAAACTTGTTCTATATTGTTCTATCTGTGGACGTTAGATGTCGAACACGTAGCGCGATCCCACGATCTTTTGGCGCCCGAGCAGCAGAGGGCGCTCGTCCGCATCGGTAAAGTACGCCTCCATATAAAACAGCGGCTCGGCAACCGGCACCTCCAGCAGCGGGGCCGCCTGAGCATCGGCAAGCGCAATCTCCACCGTACAGGGGTCGGACTTGAGCGGCGCGCGGCCCGAATGCTCGGCAACAAGCGCAAAGATGGAATTGTCCGTGAGGTCCTTGTCGGCAAGCGTCTGCAGATAGGGATGGTCGGCCAGCACAAAGGCGTTGTTCTCGAGCATGACGGGCACGCCATCTGCCGTGCGCACGCGCTCGACAACGATGAGCTCGCAGCCGGGTTCCACCCCAAAAAACGCCGCGTCCTCGCGCGTCGCCGCAACCACCGTGCGCGACACCAGGCGTGCTCCGGCCACCATGTCGTTGGCAGCGCAACCCTCGGAAAAGCTCTGAACGTCACCCTTCTGGACAATCTTGCGCTTGAGCTTGGGCGCGCACACAAACGTGCCCCTCCCCTGCTGGCGGTTGAGATACCCCGCGCGCGACAGCTCCTCGATGGCGCGGCGCACGGTGACGCGCCCCACGCCGTAAGACTTCGCGAGCTCCATCTCGGAAGGAATGCGCGAGCCGGATGCGTACACGCCACGCGCGATCTCGCCCTTTAGGTCGTCCATAACCTGCTGGTACAGCGGCACGGCGGACACCTCAGTGCGCTCGGTTTTATCGTCGGATGTCATCGTTATGCTCCATTCCGTGCATACTCGGACTCAAACTCTTCAATCGCCGCCATAAACTGCTCGCCAAAGGCGTCGGCCTTTTTCTCGCCGATGCCGTTGACCTGGATAAGCTCGTCGCGTGTCTGAGGGCGCAGACGGCACAGGCCGCGCAGGGCCTTGTCGGAGAAGACCATGTACGGCGCCATCTCCAGCTCGGTCGAAATCTCCTTGCGCAGGGCACGCAGGCGCTCGAACAGCTCGGCATCGTCGCCAACACGCGGGCGCTGATCCAGCTCGGCCTCCTCGCGCAGCAGATCGACGGCGCGGCGGGCGCGGGCCGAGGCCTTGCGCTTGGACGCACGACGCTTAACGGTAAAGGCGAACGCCTCATCCTCGACCTCGACGGCACGCGGACCCAGCCCCACGACCGGGTACTGCCCCTGCGAGGTGGCCAGATAACCGCGGCCGCACAGCTGGCCGATGATGTCCTTGATGCGCCCGACCGATTCGCTCGACAGCTCACCGTAGCCGCGGTCCTCGTCCAGATGCATCTGGCGAATGCGCTCGGTGTTGCCGCCGTGGAGCACGTCGGCGATCAGCGACTTGCCAAAGCGCATGGGACGCGTGGCCACGTAGCGCACGGCGGCGCGGGCCATATCGGTGACGTCCTCGACCTCGAACTGCGTGAGGCAGTTGCTGCAGTTGCCGCAGCCCTCGGCGTCATCCGTGGCGGTGGCGCCCGCACCAGCCGCAGCAGCATGCTCGGCCGCGGCCTCGTCGCCAAAGTAGCGCAGCATGTATTCGCGCAGGCAGCCGGTAGTATTGCAGTAGCCCTCCATCTGGCTGAGCAGGCGGTAGCGGTTCTGGAGCGCCCATGCGCGCTGCTCGTCGTCGAGCGCCTCATCGGCAGCATCGCCGCGGTCGATCAGAAAGCGACGCATGCGAAAATCGTTGCCGTTCCACAGCAGGTGGCAGCTGGCCGGGTCGCCATCGCGGCCGGCTCGACCCGCCTCCTGGTAGTAGGCCTCGATGCTCTCGGGCACGTTGTTGTGGATCACGTAGCGCACGTTGGGCTTGTCGATGCCCATACCAAAGGCGTTGGTGGCAACCATCACCTGGATATCGTCGTCGATAAAGGCGCGCTGGCTTTGCCGGCGGGCGTCGTTGCCCATGCCGGCATGGTAGCGGCCAACGCGAATGCCGCTGGGGCCCAGTGCCTCGGCAAGCTCGCCTGCCAGCGCATCGACCGTCTTGCGGGTCGAGCAATACACGATGCCGCTCTCGCTCGAATGCGCGATCACGTAGTCACGCACCCACGCGGCCTTGGCCTTGTCGCCCATCTCCTCGCAGCCAAAGTAGAGGTTCTTGCGATCGAAGCCCGTCACCACCGTCGCGGGGTTTTGCAGGCCGAGCATCTGCTGAATATCCGCGCGCACGCGCTCGGTCGCCGTAGCGGTAAACGCCGCCACGATGGGGCGCTGCGGCAGGGAATCGGTGAACTCACGAATCTGCAGATAGGCGGGGCGGAAATCCTGGCCCCATTGGCTCACGCAGTGGGCCTCGTCAATGGCCACGAGCGGCACGCCAATGCCGCCGTCCGCCGCGGCCTCCCGCGCAAAGGCCAAAAAACGCGGCTCGAGCAAGCGCTCGGGCGCCACGTACATAAGCTGGTAGCGGCCCTCGCGCGCCCGCTTGAGCACGGTGTTTTGCTGGGCCGGAGTAAGGCTGGAGTTGAGATAGCTGGGTCGCGCACCCGCCGCGAGCAACGCACGGGTCTGGTCCTCCATAAGCGACAGCAGCGGACTCACCACAAAGGTGATGCCGGGCAGCATGAGCGCGGGCACCTGGTAGCAAATGGACTTGCCGGCGCCCGTGGGCATAACACCCAGCGCATCACGACCGGCAAGGATCGCATCGACCATGCGGTCCTGTCCCGGGCGAAACGAGGTGTAGCCAAAATAGGCGCCGAGCGTGTCGAGCGCCATCTGCTGCATGCTATCGGTCATGGTTTCCTAACGTTCAAGTCATCTGCCGCCGATTATACGCCGCCACGCGGACAGCAGCACACGGCCGCCGCCCAGACTAGTCGTTTAAGAACGCCCCCAACGGCTAAGGAGTGTCCCCAGGTGCCGGCAGAAAAGGAACGTCCCCAAGTGCCGGCCCGGCAACGCCGATGTTTTGGCGCGGACAGCGAAAGCCCGCCAGAGCGAGCAAGGTGCCTTGAAACGAGGCGGCATTGACCTTCTGGTCATGCCGCCGAAGTTGAAAGGCAGATTGCCGCTCTGGCGGGCTTGCAGCGTCGAGCCGTTGCGCGGTTTGGAAAACCGCGCAACTAGAGCTACATGACCATAACGTAGCGCGATCCCACGTAGTACTGCTTACCCATCAGGACCGGCTCGCCATTGGGACCCGTGAAGCCGGCACGCAGGTTGAGCAGCGGATCGTGCGGAGCAATGCCCAGCTCGGCCGCCTGCTCGGTATTGGCACGAACGGCCTCGACCGTGCGGTAGCCAACCGAAACAATCGGCGTTCCGCCAACACGCTCGACCTCGGCAAAAATCGACTTGTCCTCAAGATCGGCCGTCAACAGCTCACGGTAGGCATCAAACGGCACAAAGATGTTCTCCTCAAAGATGGGCTCGCCGTCGGCCGTACGCACGCGCTTGATATGCAGCAGCAGCGCATCCTTCTGCAGGCCAAAGAACTCCATCTCGTTTTGGCGCGCCGGAACGATCTGGCGATCGATCACGTGCGCACCGGCCTTCATGCCGTTGCCGGCACACAGCGCGGTAAACGTCTGCAGCGTCGAGGCGTGAAACTGGCGATTGATGTGCGGCGTGGAGACAAAGGTGCCACGGCCCTGCTGCTTAACCAGGTAGCCATCGGAGCACAGCTCCTCGACGGCGCGGCGCACCGTAATGCGGCTCACGTCGTACTGCTCGGCTAGCTCAAGCTCGGACGGAATACGCTCCTTGGGTGCATAAACACCTTTCTCGATCGCATCCTTGATTTCGTCGTAAATCTGCTGGTAAAGCGGTGCATTTTTGGGCGCAGGCATATCTAATCACTCTTATCGAAATATCGAAATAACTAATACGTATATAACGTCTAGTTTCATATTACCTCATAATGATAAAACGATACACCCTCCCTACCAAAAAGCGACAGCTTCATTTTGGTAGGTTTTATCTGGGCAAACGAGAGCCTCTCGAAAGCAACGGGGCTTTCGGGGGGCTCGTTCGGATGGGTTGCGCAGGACCGGCAAAATGCCAATACCCTACTTGCCGTCGTCCTGCTGCAGGCTGTCCTGTTCGCTGAGGCGCGCCTGCCTGCTGGCCATGCGTGCGGGCTTGTCGGGATCGGGAACGGCCGTGGGCATGGGCTCGTCGACATGACCACCCCACCAGCCGCCCACAAAGTTGAGCGTGTGGAACACGTTGATCACGGCGCCGGGATCAACGTCGCACACCAGCTTGATAATGTCCTGACTCTCGTAGGTCGAGACAACGGTGTTCAGCAGGTACATCTTTTCGCGGCTATATCCGCCGACGACCTCGGCGCAGCTAATGCCGTGCTGAAAATGGTTTACGTAGGCAGTCATGACCTCGTCTGCCTTGCGCGTCGTGATCTGCAGCGTCACGCGATCGTAGCGACGATAGAAACTGTCGATGGTCTTGGTCGAAATAAACTGGAACACGATGGAATACGCCGCCTTGTCCCAGCCAAACATAAAGCCAAAGATCGCCAGGATAAAGCAGTTGAAACCAAAGATGACGCCCCAGATGGTCTTGCCCGTGTGGTTGGAAACCCACAGCGCGATAAAGTCGGTGCCGCCGGTGGATGCGCCGGATTTAAGTGCGATGGCAGCGCCCAGACCCGAGACCACGCCGCCAAAAATGATGAGCATGATCTTGTCGCCCAAAAACGGCGCGAAGTGAAAGACGTTGAGGAACAGCGACGAGAGCACGACCTGCATCATCGAGAAGATGACGAAGCGCTTGCTAATGCCGCTCCAGCATAGGAGCGCCACGGGGATGTTGAGCGCGAGCATACCGAGCGAAATGTCGATGCGAACGCCGCCCAGCGAGGTAACGCGATCGAGCAGGACCGCAACGCCGGTGAGACCGCTCGGAAGCAGGTCGGCGGGCTGAATGAACGCCTGGATCAGGAATGTTTGGAGGACGGCAGAAATTGTGACCGCCACGGCGGTAATGGCACGGCGGACGATGGTGAGGCGGCCGAGCACGAGCACGCGGTCCGTGAGCTGATCGATGGCGTTCGCCACGGAAGCTCCTTTCGAAGGCAGATGTAGTTGTGGGGCATGCCCGCGATTGTAGCATGGAGCGTGCGGGGCGCTTCAATTCACCCTCTCTCGACAACCAAAGCGGGACCAACAGCCTCCACGACCAAAGGCCCAAATTACAAGTGAGTAGACTTTTTACGATCTGCCGAGCACACCCAAAACCGCCACCCCTGTGACCTGCGGTTTTGCTAGAGCAGATGCACTTTGCGCTCGTACTGCACCAAAAAGTCTACTCACTTAGTCCGAATCGAAGCCAAACGAATCCAAATAGAGGACAAATTAAGCCAATCCGCAGCAAAAGACGCGTGAACCAATGCTTCTCGCGGCGGATTGACACTACAAAGCGGCCAAAATGTCGGTCAGGCTGTCGATGACAACGTCGGCGGCGGACTGATCCAGGTTGACGCCCTCGTGCGGACGCAGCGCCAGGACGCGGGCGCCGGAGCGTTTGCCGGCCTCGATACCCAAAGGCGAGTCCTCGATAACCAGGCACTCGGCAGGCTCCACCCCCAGCGCCTCCATGGCACGCAGGTAGATCTCGGGGTCGGGCTTAAACGCACTGCACTCGTGACCGCTGATGGTGTAGTCCAGCACGTCGGCGATACCGGCAATCCCCACCAGCTCGTCAATGAGCTCGCGATAGGACGAGCTTGCGATGGCGCACTTCACGCCGCGCTCGTGCAGCTTGCGCATCACCGGCTCCGTCTGCTCGTTGAGCAGCTCGGCATACGGAACGGGATGGTCCGGGCTGTAGACCTGCTTGTACTCCACGCGCAGGCGCTCGCGCAGCTCAACATCGTCGGGTACCAGCGACTTCCAAATGGCGGGCTCGTTAGACCCCGAAAGATCGGGGATCTCGTCAAAGTGAAAGCCCTTCTCTTCCATAAACGCCACGCGACGACGGTTGTAGAACCACTCGGTATCGACCAGCACGCCGTCCATGTCAAACAGCACTGCCTTGATCATACGTATCTCCTTTCGATAGCAAAAAAGGGGACGGGGCGCAAACCCCATCCCCTCTCAATCAACCCGTAAGGTCTACTTACTTGTGATTAGTAGGAAAGCTTCCACATGTAGCGACGCATGGTCAGCGGGTGCTGACGGGCCTCGGCGATCTGGTTGCCGTACTCGCGCATAACGGCGAGGTGCAGCAGCGGGTTGAAGTAGGTGACGACGCTCGCGGGCACGGCGTCAGCCAGGCCGTAATCCTTGGAGTCGATCAGAGCGACCTTGGCGCCCATGCGCTCAAGGAAGGTGAGGGCGCGGGCGTCCATCGGACGGGTAGCGCCATCGGACATGAAGAAGACGTAGGGCTTACCCTCGGTGGAAACCTCGAACGGGCCGTGGAAGTACTCGCCGGTGTTGTAGGCGGCGGCGTCGATCCACTGCATCTCGGTGAACAGGAAGGCGGCGTGAGAGTAAGCCATCTTCTCGGAGGCACCAGAGGCCATGAAGTAAATCATCTTGTCGTCCTTGAAGTCCTCAGCGAACTTCTTGGCGAGCTTCTTGCAGTGCTGAGCGGCGTTCTCGCAGAGCTCGAAGACGTTGGTAAGGCCGGTGATCATGTCCTCGTAGTGGTCATAGCCCTCGGTCTGCTGAAGGATCTCGACAGCAAGAGCGATGGCGTAGCCGGGCTTCTCGCACTTGGCAGCGAAGTTGGCGTGGAAGCCGTGAACGATGACGTAGTCAGCGTCGACGGTCAGAGCGGAGCCAGCCTTGTTGGTGAGGGAGACGACCGGGCAGTTGTGCTTCTTGGCGGTCTTGTTGGCCTCGACGGTCTCGGGCGTGGAGCCACCGAGGGAGCAGGTGATCACGAAGGTGTGCTCGTTGACCCAGGAGGGCGTGTCGTAGTTGAACTCGTTAGCGGTGAAGATCTGAACGTTCAGCTTGTCCGTGTTGTTGGCCAGGAAGTACTTGGCGGGGTAAAGGTCGGACATGGAAGCACCGCAGCCGACGAAGGCGACGCTGTGAATCTCGTGGTTGGACAGGACGTCAGCGACGATCTGCTTAGGGAGGTTAAGGTCGATCTCGTACATCTGACACATTCCTTTCGATTTTTGCGACGCCACATTGCCGGGCGCTCGCAGGGTTACCGTGGTTTGGACCGAGTCGCCGGCCCGTTGAGGATGTGACAAAGGGACTGCCCTTTGTCACGTATAGGGATGGAAGCCTGCCTGGGGTATGGGATGCCAGGCAGGCCCCCGGGGAAAGCGGTTAGGCGCTTAGTCGCGACTAGGCCAGGATGCCGGCCGCGGAGAGGGCAATGCCGCCCACGATGGCGATCACGAGAAGCCAACCGGTGTTGACGTTCTTCTTGATGAGCCAGTACATAAGGCCGGTGAGGCCAAGGGAGATCATCTGGGGCATCATGCCGTCTAGGATGTCCTGGATAACGACGGTACCCTCAGCGAACTGCAGCGGGGTGGTAGCGCCGATCAGCGTAGCGATCATGCCGCCCACGGACATAAGACCCACGATGCCGCAGACATACATGAGCTTCTCCATGAGGTCGCCGCCCTGAAGCTTGCTCAGGTACTCGTGGCCGCCCTGATAGCCCATCTTGGCTGCGAACCAAGTGATCAGCACAGAGGGGACGATGGAGATGAGCATGGCCAGGATCGGGCCCATGATGGAGCCCTGCTGAGCCAGCTGAACGCCCAGGCCAAAGGCGATAACGCGGATGGTGCCCTGGAAGAAGGAGTCACCGATACCGGAAAGCGGACCCATGAGGGAGGTCTTGACCGCGTTGATCGAATCGGGATCGAAGTTCTCGGGATCCTTGGCGTACTCCTCCTCCATGGAGGCGGAGAGGCCCAGAATGAAAGCGCTCGTCTGCGGGGTGCAGTTGTAGAACGCCATGTGACGGTGGTAAGCCTCTTTCTTAGCAGCGAGCTGCTTGGGGTCGGACTCATCCGGATAGAGGCGATCGAGCGTGGGAACCATGCCGTAGAGGAAGCCCATGTTCATCTGACGCTCGTAGTTCCAAGAGGCCTGGATGGCCCAGGAGCGCCAGAAGAACTGGCTGACCTTCTTGTTCAGGGACACGTCCTTGGTTGCGGTTGCCATAGTGTGTTCCTCCTTAGTCTTCGTCGTCTTCGAGCGGATCGTAGTCGGAATCGACACCGGCGGCTGCATGGGAACCGTTGAACTTGAAGCCCATGAAGACGACAGCCAGGCACACACCGATCAGAGCGACCGCGATGACGGACAGGTTGAGGTAAGCGGCGAGCAGGAAACCGATGAACAGGAACGGAGTCATACCCTTCTTGATCATCATGGTGAGCAGCAGGGCCAAGCCGTAGGCGGTCATGATCTTGGTCGAAACGTTAAGACCAGTGGACAGCCACTCGGGAACCATGTTGACGATGGCCTGAACCAGGTCGGTGCCAACAAAGACGGCGAGGAAGATCGGCAGGAAGTACATGACGGCGTACAGACCGGAGCCGGCGCAGATGTGCATGCGGTAGGCGGTCTTGAACTTTCCGTTATCGATCGCGCTATCTGCCACATGGGTGAGGGCGGCGATGATGGAACGGAACACGATGCCGAGGAGCTGACCCAGGACGGCGACCGGGATGGCGATCGTCATGGCGGTCTCGGCGGAAGCATCGGTCAGGCACGCAAAGGCAGCGGCCACGATGCCGCCCAGAACCATATCGGGCGGAACGGCGGCGCCGACCTGCACCAGGCCCATGGACACGAGCTCGACGGCGGCACCGACGGCAAGGCCGGTGGGCACATCGCCCAGCAGCAGACCGACGAGCGTAGCGCCAACGAGGGGCTGCTCGAAGTTAAGACGACCGAGCAGGCGGGAGTCCCACATGCAGAACACGCCGACGAGGCCGACGAGCACCGCACTGATGAACGTATTCATACCCTTCTCCTTTCAGTCAGGCAAAAGCCTGGTTGATTACAGCTTGGCGTCGATGTCGACGCTCTGATACGTAGGGGTCTGCTGGACGTAGAGCTTGATGCCCATGTCGAGCAGTTGGTTGACGTCGGCCTTCTGGTTGGCGTCGAGGAAGACGGAGCTGTCCTTGCCGCCGACCTGATCGGCACCGTCGTGGTTGGCGGTGGCGCCCAGGTTGATGGCGTCGAGCTTGTAGCCCTGGCAGAACTGCAGCATCTCGGCAGTGTTGCCAAAGACGAACATGACGCACTCGCCGAGGGTGTTGAGCTTGTCCATCTTGGCGAGGGCACGCTCGACGGTGAAGACGTTCAGGCGCACGCCCTGGGGCTTGGCCAGCTTAAGAGCGCCCTTCTTGATGTCATCGTTGGCGGCGGCGTTGTCGACGACGATGATGCGCTCGGCCTGAACCTTGGTGGTCCAGGTAAAGACGACCTGGCCGTGCAGCAGACGGTAGTCAAGACGTGCGAGGACGATCTTGGCGGGACCGGAGCTGTGACGGGACGCCTTGGCCTTCTTGGCGGGAGCCGCGGCGGCCTCGACCGGTGCGTTGGGGTTGGTCAGACCAGTGCGGGCCTCGTTGATGAGGGCCGCGAGCTCGGCGCCCTTGACGGGAGCGGGGCTCATAGCGAGCGTCAGTGCCAGCGGAATGTTGAAACCGCTGATAACCGTGAACTGCGTACCGTTCTTGGAAAGCTCGACCATGTTGTTGTTGACCGAGCTGCCGAGCATATCGGTCAGCACATAGACGGTGTCGTCCGCGTTGAACGTGGCGATCATGGCGTCCACCTTATTGGTGATGGGCTCCTTGTCGTCACGAGCAAGCGACACGACGTGGACGTTCGACACGTCGCCGAGAACCATCTCGAGCGTGTCTTTGGCGCCTGCGGCCAGGCCGCCATGAGATGCGAGAATGATCTGATTCATCTTGCCTCCTCCTTTTCGTTATGGTCATTATAACGTCTTATACGTTGCTTATATTGCTAATTAGTATAAAGACCGTTCGCGGGTGAAAATCGACCGTTGACGGGTTTAACGTACTCGAAACGTTGGTGCAGGGCAGATCGACGCTGGCTGGATAACCCCAGATCAGACGCCTCGCCAATCCCCTATCGCACGAAGTACCAGGGGCTTTCCTGTACGGTGGGTTCCAGCGCAATGCCGGTGCGTTCCTTAAACAGATCCATGTCCTGAGATTTTTCGGTCCACCACGCGTTGGGCTTAAAGGTCATGCTCTCAATGACATGACCGACAAACACACTGTTGCGCAGCTTGGAGAAGCCGGTGTTCATAATCAGAATGGACGCGAGCACCAACACGATGCCCAGGACTTTAATCGCGCCGGCGGGCTCGGCGTAGACACCAATGCCCACCAGTACGGTGACGACCGTCTCGAAAGACATTACGACGGGAACTTTCGATGTCTCGAGCCCCATGGACAGACCCTGCATATATAAGATGTAAGCAACGGCTGTGGGGATGAGTCCAAAGCCAAGGAACAGCAGCAGCAGCTGTGGCGACATTGCCGCGGCGACATCCGGCCACGGAGCCGCGATAGCTGCCATAACCGCACCGCCAAAAACAAAGCCCCAAAACGTGACAGCCAGCGGGTGGACCGTCTTGGTTGCTATTCGGCTAAACACCGCGAGCGACGCACCACAAAGGCCTGCAATCACGCCCGACGTGACGCCCCAAACCGAAAAATGAAAACCGGAAAGGTCGCCATTGGTCACTGCAAGCACGCAGCCTACGATGTTAAAGACAATGGCAACGAGCTTGTTGGGGGTCACGTCCTCGCGATAAAGCACGCGGCCGAGCATGACGCCAAACACCGGCGAGGTGTAGAGCAGCACCGAGGCCGTGGACATGCCCACCTCGCCCATGCACTCGTAATAGCAGGTGTTGGCGGCGGCCAAACCGACGATGCCAACAAGCGCACAAGGAACAAGCTCTTTAGGGCTTGCCTTGAACAGGGCCAGCGGACCCTGAGCCACGGTAGACCCCTCACCCGGACGGCAGCCCATAAACATCAGGACCGGCGCCAAGATAAGCGCTCCGACCAACAAGCGAAAGGCAGCCATGCTCTGGGACGAAACGCCCATGGCCGAGATGCCGTTTACAAAGATTCCGATGGTGCCCCACATAAGCGCGGCAATCAGCACCAGCACATAGCCCAGATTGCTTTTCTTCAACGCAGCCTCCTCGGTATTGTTTCCAATATGTTTCACACTACGTTATAGTCGTTATATACATTTTTCAAGACACAAATCGCCGAACGGAAAAATCTGCTCTACCGCTACAACCCATTGGTGCAAAGGGGTCAGGTTCATATGCGCCAACTTGGTGCAAAGTAACCTGTCCCCAATGACTAGGACTGTCCCCAAGTGCCGAACGTCTCCAAGTGCCGCATCTGGGCCAAGGCGACGCCGATGCTTTGGCAACGCCAGCGAAAACCCACCTGAGCGAGCAAGGTGCCTTGAAGCGAAGCGGCATTGACCTTCTGGTCATGCCGCTGAAGCTGAAAGGCAGATTGCCGCTCAGGTGGGTTTGCAGCGTCGAGCCGTTACGGCGTTTGGTAAAACGCCGTAACTAATAATCAAGCTTCCACATGTAGCGGCGCGTCATGTAGTCCTTGTGGGTGACGGCGGAGAGCGCGCGCATATACACATTGTTGAGGATCGGGGCGAAGATCAGGTGGTTGAAGTACTCGCTCACGCTGTCCTTGATGTCGTTGAGGCCGAGCTCCTTGGCGTCGAGCTGATAGACGCGCTCGCCACCGTACTGGTTGACGAAGCGGATACCGCGCTCGTCGTTGCAGCGGCTGCGGCCGACGCTGATGAGCTGGAACAGCGAGGTGCGCTTGTCCAGGATCTCGAAGGGGCCGTGGAAGAAGTCACAGGTGTTGATGGTGCAGGAGTCGATCTGCAGCATCTCCTGCACGTTGCAGAT
Source organism: uncultured Collinsella sp. (assembly GCA_902478825.1). Taxonomy (GTDB): domain Bacteria; phylum Actinomycetota; class Coriobacteriia; order Coriobacteriales; family Coriobacteriaceae; genus Collinsella. The sequence goes on along the minus strand of CABSMK010000009.1, from coordinate 4,081 downwards.
GCTAAAGACGTAGGCGGCACCAAAGAGCGGACCCTGAGCCATCACGTTGATGCAGGGCTTGTCGGCGTTTTGCTCGGCCCACTTGGCGGCGAGCGGACGGGTGTACTCGACGGCCTTGCGATAGATGGGGTCAACCAGGTCGAAGGCGGCCATAGCGATCTCATACTCGGCATAGCCCTCGGTCTGCTGCGTAAGCTCCATGGCGATCATGGTCACGACGGCGGAGTTGGTACGGCCCATGCAAGACTCGTCGACGGCCAGGCTGTCATACTGAATCTTGTAGTCGCAGACCTCGGTGAGGCCGGACTCGTCGACATAGATGGCGACGGTGCTGGCGCCGTGGTCCTTGGCGACCTGGGCGGCGACGATGGTCTCCTTGGTGCCGCGCATGGACACGACGACGGCCAGGGTGTTCTCGTTGACATAGGCGGGCGTGGCGTGCACGAACTCATTGCTGGTGTAGCTGGAGCTCACGACCTGCGTGGCCTCGTGCTCCATAAAGTACTGGGCAGGATAGTTGCCGCCGTTGGATCCGCCGGCGCCAATCCACACGACGCGCTTGATGCCGCCCTTGTCTGCCTTGTCAGCCAAAACCTGGGAGACGACATCCTTAACCTGTTCCTGAGTAGTCATCGTGCATCAGCCTTTCTTCTCGTTTGATGCTCTCGATGGCATACAAGTTACATACATGTTTTGGTTATGTCGACTAGTTGTATGCTATATTTGTCTTAAAAATTTTGCTGATGCGGTTTTCGATAACTTGCTACCAGCGGTTTTGTTGTTGTATTGAATACATGCTTGATTAGATACGCATACAGGTTAGATACAGGTTGATCGCATGAACGCTTCATTTAAAAAGAGACTGACCCAATACGAGCGCTTGGCGGGCATGCTGCGCGACCGCATCGCCTCCGGCACCTACGCACGCGGAGACAAGCTGCCGTCCGAGATGGAACTCATGGACGAATCGGGGCTGTCGCGCAGCACCGTACGCCACGCCCTTAAGGTGCTCGTTGATGAGGGCCTGGTGCGCACCGAGCGCGGGCGTGGCGCCTTTGTGGCCGACACGCCGGCGCTCCACGAGAACAACCTGGTGTTTTCGAGCTACACGACACAGGTCCAGGGTCAGGGTATGAAGCCCACCACGCGCACGGTGGACTCGGGCTTTGCCAAGGCCGCGGGCAATGCGGCCAAGTTCTTCGATGTCGCCGTGGGCAGCAAGCTCGTCAAACTTGTCCGCCTACGCTACCTGGACGACGCGCCGCTGTGCCTGGAGACCACCTACCTGCCGCCAAGCTTCGAGACGCTCATCGATCGCGATATCAACGGTTCGCTCTACGCCACGCTGCGACAAGAGTTCCATCGCGCACCGGCACAGGGGCATAAGACCTTTGAGGTGTGCTACGCCTCGCAAAACGAGGCGTTTTTGCTCAACGTTGAGCGCGGGCAGGCGCTGATCCTGATCACCGACTACGTCTACGACACCGACGGCCGCCCGCTCCACGTCTCCAAGCGCATCCAACGCACCGACCGCGCCAAATACACCGAGCCCATCGGCTAACCCGCCAAAATAAACCTGTCCCTAAATGGTAGGTTTGGGGAGGTCGGGGAACCAGGTTGGTTTTGGTTGGTTAGGGACGCGCTCGGCTAGGACCAGCTCCATCCAGCACATGTCGTACCAGCGGCCGAACTTTTGGGCGCAGCGGTCGAAGGCACCCACCAGGCGATATCCCATATGGGCATGGAAATCCTGGCTGTTGTGCGTCAGGTACTCGTCGTCCCTGTCGTGCGGCACGGCGATGAGGGCGCACATGTTGGTGATACCCATCGCGATCAGGCATTGCTTGAGCGCGTCGTGCAGCATACGACCCAGCCCGCCGTGGCGCACATCGCGCGCCAGGTAGATCGATGTCTCGACCGACCAGTCGTATGCCTCGCGGCTGTTGAGCGGACTCACATAGGCATAGCCTACCGGACGCCCGTCCAGCTCCATCACCAGATACGGGTAGCGCTTGAGCGTACGCTCGATGCGTCCGGCGAACTCCTCAACGCTCGGCACCTCGTATTCGCAGGTAATCGCCGTCTGGCGCACATACGGCTCATAGATGGCAAGCAACGCCGGCGCATCATCGGGCGTCGCCAGACGAATCGTCGGCTCGGACATCTCGGTCATACAACCCTTCTCCCCCAAAAGCAAAGGCCGCCCTGCGCCAAACCCAAGCGCAAGGCGGCCCCTCGTCATTACATCAGGCTACAGGACAGCCGCCAGCGCGTCGATGTCCTCCTGCGTCGTGGCCCAGCTGGTGCAAAAACGCACCACTGTGTGGGTCTCGTCGTACTTTTCCCAGTACTCGATCGAGGCATGCTCGCGAATGCGGGCCATGTCCTCGTTGGGCAGAATCACGAACTGCTGGTTGGTCGGCGTCTCCAAGAAGAACTGGTAGCCACGCTCATGCAGCACGCGACGCAGCGCCTGAGCGGTCTCAATCGCCTGGCGACCAATCTCAAAATACAGGCCATCGGTAAAAAGAGCCTCGAACTGCACACCCGTCAGGCGGCCCTTGGCAAGCAGTGCGCCATGCTGCTTAATACGCGGAATGGGATGTGCCGGGGCGCGTATGCCGCAGAACACCACAGCCTCGCCGCAGAGCGCGCCGCACTTGGTGCCGCCGATGTAGAACACGTCGCACAGCTGCGCCAGCTCGGGCAGGGTAATGTCGCACTCATCGGCCGCCAGTGCATAGGCCAGGCGAGCGCCGTCCACAAATAGCGGAATCTCGCGCTTCTGGCACACCGCGTGAATCGCCGCGAGCTCGGCCCTGGAATACAGCGTGCCGTACTCGGTCGATAGACTCACGTACACGGCGCCCGGGAACACCATGTGCTCATGGCTCTCGTTTTCGTAGAACACCTGGAAATAGTTTTCGAGATCCTCGACGTGCATCTTGCCCTCGTAGCCGGGGATGGTGAGCACCTTGTGACCACCAAACTCGATAGCGCCCGCCTCGTGCCCGGCGACGTGGCCGGTCTCGGCGGCAACGACGCCCTCGTAGGGCGCAAGCAGCATGTCGATCACCGTCGCGTTGGCCTGCGTGCCGCCCACCAGAAAAAACACGTCGGCATCGGGGGCCTGACAGGCCTCGCGGATAAGCTGCTTGGCACGCTCGGTGTGTGCATCGGTACCGTAGCCGGGCTGCGGCTCCATGTTGGTGTCGACGAGCGCCTGCAGCACTGCCGGATGTGCGCCGTGGGAATAGTCGTTGTTAAACGCGAGCATGGCAATCCTCTCTTACCGGGTATCGGCCAGATGATTCAAACGGAGCTATTGTACGCCGTTGGGATAGGCAATGCGCGCGGCAAGGCACTCAAGCGCCAGCACCAGGGCAAAGCCGCAGCTCACGTCACTCAAAAAATGCGCTCCGATCACGATGCGGCCAAAGGCGACGAGCGCCGCGACCACAGCCGCCGTCCAAAAGACCACCCGACGGCGCGAGGGCTTTTCCTTAAAGGCCACCGCGGGAAGCCCGGCGAGCATAAGGCCAATCGCCGCATGCGCGGTGTGCCCGCTCGCGAACGACTTAAAGCCGTCCTTGATTACGCCGGCGGCGATATAGGTCCACTTGTCGGGATTGCCGATCACCCACCACGGCTGAAAATTGAGCCCCGGCGTGACCTCGATCACGCGCATGCGCGGGCGCGACCACAGCGGCTTGACGATCACGTTGAGGATGATGGCCTGAGCGACCCACACGGCAAGCACCATCAACGCCCAGCGCGTGAGCTCGTCGGGCTCGGTCGTGCGCGTGAGGCGATAGACGATAAGGTTGGCAGCGATGACCAGCACAAACGTCAGCACCAGCTGAACGGCAATGAGTTTACCGCCAACCCTCAGGGCCGAAACGATCTCGTAGCCGGTCAGGCCAACGTTGACGAGGATGCCGAGCGCGGCAAGCCATTTGCTGCCCCTGGAGTCGGGACGCACCGCGCGCACGAGCATAACGCCCGCGATGCTCGCCGTCAGCTCAAACGGCAACTCGCCAGCGGCCTCGCTAAAGCGGCCGTACATGCCTGTCTCTTATAC
>CABSMK010000008.1 GCA_902478825.1 uncultured Collinsella sp. | reverse complement strand
GCCGGTTGCGGCGGCGGTGCCGGTATTGGTGGCGTCGGCGCTTTCCGTGTTGGCTGCGCTGGTGCCGGTGGATGTTGCGGTGCTGTCCTCTGCGGCATCTGCTGCCGCATTTGTGTTGGCGTCGTCTTCGACCTTGCCTGTGTCGCTGCTCGTGGTGTCGGCTTGCGCCTGCTGCTCGGCTGTTGCCTGAGGTTGGGCGGCATCCGCTATGGCTGCCATGGGCATCGTCGAGCTGACCATGGACGTGCACGCGATCGCGCAGAGCAGGTAGTAAAGGGGTCGTTTCATAGCGGAGCCTCTCGGTGAGCAGCCAATAGGGTCCGAAGGCAGCTCCAGGCCAGCACTCCGCACATATTTTGTTGGGGATTATTTTACGGGAACCCCAGTCAACATCAGCGAACTTTCTGGGTAATGTTGGGATGGGGAGGGATGGTTGGTTGCCCGGTGACGTTGTGGATCGCGATGGGTTGACTATGCCTGATGCGGCAAATCCAGCATGAGGCCGTCTCGCGCTTCTTCGAGACTCGCCACCGAGACCTTCCGGGAAAAGTCCGCGAGGCTGCTGCTTAGGTTAAGTTCTGCGTGGTCGTATTTTTCAATTTTGCAGCCCGGGTGATTCTCGTCTGGTAAAAGGCGACATTCGACCGGTTGCGACCCGATGATTCGATACTCCTTCTGATATGCGTACTTGGGCGTTTTGATAACGAGATTGTGCGGCATGCCCTCAAAGATCTCGCGTATCAGTTTTGGCCCGGGGACGCCGTAGGAGATGGGGCCGTGAGCGTAGATGTTTCCGTCGTCGGTGGTGTGTCTGTCGGCGAGGCGCGCGAATCTGTCGTACTGTAGGCAAGCATATCCGTAGAGGCATACCAGAGGGGCCGTACTTCTCTGGGATGTTATGTTCGCATAATTAATTAAGACAATATAATTGGTGGCAATTAATAAATGCAACGAACGTTTGTGTTTGCTATCGTTGCGCTGTTCATTCATGGATCGGAGATTGATCACGGATGTCTGATTACAATTTCTACTACGACGAAAGCCAGCATAGCCGCTTACTCAATCTCGAGACCATCAAAGCCGATGAATTCTATGATGGATTTGTTGTTGCAATAATAGGGTGGGATTCTCAACGGGAGTCCGATTTAGCTGCCCAGTATTGTGAATTCGAGAAAAAGTATCTTTCTCCAAACGCTAAAGAGTTAAAGAGCACTTGTCTTAAAAGGAGCCAGTTCAAATATGGATTTAAATCTCTATCTCAACATAACGCGCGTTTGATCAGTGATTATCTCGACCTGTTTGATGAAGAAATGTATGTCTATTGTTCCTTCTCAAGTAAGGTCGAATTGCTTGTTGATAGACTGTTCAGCCAATATCAAAACCAGCCCTGCTTTAATGCCGATCTAATGAAATGCTCTCTTGCAAAGCTGTTAGTTCAATATAGACCTAATGAAGTTGTTGAATCGATATATAAATCGCCCGACGATTTATTAGACGCTTTGCGGGACTTTCTCCTAAATAGAATCGAAGATGACAAAGCGAATCCCGAACTTAAGTGGACCGAAATGGATCAATTCAGATCGATTTTGGAAGTTATGGACCACGTAATGCCACTGGATGATTATCAGTGGGAATACTATTCGCCTCTTGCGGGATTCGGACTATATCTGAGCGAGCATAATGAGATCGATAACTGCACGCTTATCATTGATCAAGAAGAGAATACTAGAGCTGCTGCAGAACGGCTTGGCTTTGATGGGGTGCGTGAAGCGGATTCTTCTGAGTGCTTCGGTGTCAGAATGGCTGACATGCTTGCTGGAATAGTGGCAAAACTCATGAAAGCTATTCGCGATGAACTGACCTATCGGTCGCGAGAAGATGAGATTAAAAAGAACCTTTTTGATGCGGAGTGGTTCAACCTAAATGATGATCGACTCGAACTATACAAAAAGCTATATCGAGTGTTGATTCAGTATGATAAATGCTGGTACAAGGTCTATGGAAGCGGTTTCTCTGATGATCTTGTCGTTTTAATTGCGCTGCTAAAGTACTTCAATAATTTTGATAGCGCCGATCAGCTCCGCGAGCTTAGCGCTAATAATGCGGAAAGATTCAACACCTTCTGCTGCCAGAGTCTTTCGGAGCATTTTCAAGTGCTAAGCGATGACCCTTTGTATACGGGCGATTTGGGCGATCCTAAAATCTTATTTCGCCCCCGTCTTAGGATCACCGATCAGCCCAGAACCTATAAGGTGATGGATGTTAAGTTTGGCGAAGATGGTGCCCCAGTGGCTCTGATATCTGAGAATGGACGTGAAAATGCCTATGTATTGCCTGCTGACCTTTCTGGCTGGGTCAGTATGGTGCTTTCCAGGGAAGACTGGAAAGATTTATTGTTTCCAGGAAACGTGAGATTTCAGTATTCTCAGGGTCGATTCTGCGCCGATTTTTTATAGAAAGAGAGATTAGCGCTTCTGAGAACTTAAGAAGGGGGTCAAGGCTGATTAAACTGAAGGGCCATGTGTACCAGCGCCCTGATTTTCATTTACTCACTATGACAGATTCTATTGCGTAGAGGGTTATGGTCTGTAAAGTTGGAATCGATACCGTTGGTTAGTATTGTTATTTCCTGTTTAAGTTTGACTTTCTACAAGTAGCCCCACGCGTATGACTAAAGGAGATCGTTGTATAGGTGGAATCGGTCATATTTCTTTGGATTGTTTTCTACACCTTTATTGGTTTGTCGAGCGTTCAGCTTGTCCACTATGCTGGACCCTTGGCGATTGGAGGGCAATACACCGTCGACTAACTGTATTCCACCGACGAGTCGGGCAGACTGAACGTTGCCTACCGAATTCTCGCTCCAACAATTTGTTGCCAGCTTCCTGTGTTTATTGTTGCTGCGATTTGCGATGCACTTTCAGTTCCGGGCCCTTCGCTACGATGCATGCCCACCCTTTTCTATTGGTTGTTTCTTGGGGTAATCAAGCACGCAAGGGGCAAATTGCGGTATCGGACCTTTCCTTTCTCATTCGAGGCATTCATGTCTTTTTTGCTGTCCGTAGCATTTGATCACTTTGTTATCGATGGCTATCTCGGAGGTCAGGGGTTAGATGTGCTTGATACCTCGAGTATTGCCTTTGAGTTTGAGTTGGCATTATTTGGTGTTGTGACCTTTTGGATTTCCACCTTTTTTAAGCGTTATCAAATTAAGTGCAGCAGTGCACACTCAAATGCCCTTTCATCATATGTCGTTCCTTCGGACTCCGTATTTGGTTACTCTTCAATTGATACGGGCGAAGCCAGGCTATTTGCATATGAGCGCGAATATGGTGATCTCTTACCTCAACGTTTTTCGAATGATCTCCTGTTGAGAAGTGTTTTCTTCGCAATTATGGCTATAGAGGATGGGAATCGTCCTGAGTTCATCCGAACGATTGAGCGTATGGCCGCTCATTTCCATTTGGCAAATACTACGGGGATAATGCAGCAGACGAGCGAGACTCCTCTGTCTGATAGGGATAGCGTTAAACTCGCAATTCCCTATATTGAGCGCATGTGGGACCAGTTCCTTGTTGAATTCGGTCGTTCTGCTGAGGGAGCCGGGGGAGACGGTCTGCGAATTTTCATGGGCTATTACACCTACGACTACTTGATGTTGTCGCGGACTATCCGCAATCACTTTGCGCCATTTTACGGGGACTATTGTGGAACGAGATTGCTTGATGCTAATCGCGTATTTTGCGATGTTCTGGAATTTGAGGAAAGGCAACGCTATGGGTTGCTTCCAAAGACGGTTTCTGCGACGGGATCGATATGCGCCACTGAGCTTGGATGGCTTTCTGGAGAGTGCTGTTATTGGTCCGATTACAATACGGTTGTATCCTGCCTGAATGGAAATGATGCCAATGGCGTTAAGCTGGTCAGCAAAAATGATGTGAATAAAACTCAGATAACCGAGACGACCTCAAGGCTTAAGGAGCAAGGTGTTTCCGTTCTTGAGGTCAAGTATGTGCCCGACGCTTCGGCGACCATCGTGTGCAACGGCGATTCCTCTAAGATTTCGAGTGCTGCCGGTTGTGACTGGATGGTTGTTGGCTAGGGGATTTAACTCCGCTTTTTGCAAATATTGATATCGCTATTGTGGACAGGGCTCATAAATGTGACGTTCACTTGATGATGTAACTTGGTGCAACGTTGCGGCTCTGCTGATGTTTGATTCGGGTTTGGTTTAGGACTGTCGTTATTTGTGGTTACGATAAATATAGCCAAGAGCGAGTGCATTTGTCTGTCATGGTTTTTAAAGACGGCCAATATCCAGCCTAAGACGCATATTGATGGTAAAGTTACTGGGGACAAGGTCGCAGCTAGTCATTGATTGCCCCGACTGGAGCGAGTCCTCTGTTAAAGATGGACTGAGACGTTTTTACCAATTCGGGTCCGTGCATATGGTTATTCCGTAGCCACGGACCCGAAACCGTGCCTACGGAATAACCATATGCACGGACTGTGCGGCCTTGTCCTTATTGGAATCGAGGTGCAATGCTCTGCGACTGTATCAGTAAAACTGATTTGAATATCCTGAGAAATCATCTGAGGGTTTATCGTGACGTTAATAAACTGCCCTTGTTTATCTTTCCCTGCGGCGGTGATCAGAGCCTGCATTCCTCTCGACGATTCTTTAGAGCTTATGTGTCCAACAATCACACCGAGGCTTTAAAAAACGTTTTTTGTCTTACCGCCGAAGACGTAGCGGCGGAAATGGACGGTTCGAGACTTAATTTACTTCAGCAAGAGGCCATGCTTGCCGACATATCTGACTGGATATTGATTTTTGCAGAGAGCTGTGGATCTTTTTGCGAGTTGGGCGCATTCTCCGCTTTGCCTCATGCTGCTTGGATTACCTCTGTTGCTGTTGGAAAGCAATATAAGGGCTCTCGGAGCTTCTTGATTGATGGGCCAGTGGAAGAAATAGCCACGGGCGACTCTTCGCTTAACAAAGTCTTTTACTTAGACTTAAATAACCCAATGTCTTCGCCTGACTTGTGCCGCTTTGTTTCTGAACTAAGACCCCTTATTGGTGTTAATGCTACTAAGCGGGGCAAGGCTAGCCAAAAGGCCGCTAGAAAGATGATCAATCTAGACGAGTCCAAGATTAACGTGGGCTCGCTCGTCCATGAGTTACTTGATTTGCTTCAAATATTGGGCCCCATGTCGGAGACCGATTTACGAACGATATACTGTGCGGCCAAAGGCTTCCGTGCTAGTAAGCTCAAAATATTCTCGCCCATTTTAAATGCAGACATGAAAAATGCCGGCGTTCCGATATCTTGGTCGGATGTTTGCTGCATGATGAGAGCTACCGGTCTTGTTTCTAAAGTGAGATGCAATAGGGTTCCGGATTATCTGATTAAAAGCACGATACACCTTGATTCCTATTTCATGTTTAAGAGATACGAAGACCGAGATTTCTTAAATATGAGGGCGCGGGTAATCCTTCGTAAGAGATCAATGGGGTATGGAGGCGTTGCCGGTGTCTATTGCGGATAGAATTTGCTTCGACCTTGGAATGACAAATCGTCAGCTATTGGTCCTTGTAAGCTCAACGACAGATAGGTATCACTGTTTTTTTGCCGGTGGGAGAAAGATTGTTGCGCCTCGGCCAGATTTGAAGCTCGTCCAATGTTGGATTTCGGACTATATAAATACGGAGTTTGATATAGATCTTCCTTACGCTACAGCCTACGAAAAGGGCTCAAGTGTCTGCCGTAATGCCGGGCTCCATGTCAAGAACAGTCATTTTCTTCTGCTTGATATTTGCCATTTCTTTGAGTCCTGCACTCAGCAAATGGTCAGGAATCTGTTTTCAGGGGGAACGTATCGGTCGACAAACGCTGAATCTCGCTCGCGTCTTACTGCAGACGATGTCGATCTTCTCGTAGCTTTATCATGTTATCGGGGTTCTCTTGCAACGGGTTCTCCGTGTTCGCCCTTTATTGCCAATCGCATAATGGCTTCGTTTGACCATGAGATTGCAGCTAGACTAGGCGAAAGATTCGTCTACTCGCGATACTCTGACGATATCTGCATTTCATCAACTGAATGGATAGACTCTGCGGAGATTTCAACTTTTGTTGGTAGTTGCCTACGGCAAAAGGGTTTTGATTTGAATAAGGACAAAACTCGCTGTTTTGGACGAGGGCACCTACGTAAAATCACGGGCATCTATCTTGACTGCGATGGCGTCCTTCGACTGGGGCCTCAAAGAAAGGCAGAGCTAAAGCGCTCGTTATACCAGGTGCTTATGCGCGAGTGCGATCGTAATTACGCCCATCGCGTTTTGGGCCACTTGAGCTTTTGCAAACAGGTTGAACCGGATTATTACAACTCGCTTTTAGCTAAGTACGCGAGCTATGGCAAGGCTGTTTCTTGCGGAGGCGTTATGCCAGCGTTAGTGGAGCTCGCCTATGGGTAATTGTTAGGTGACCCTCTGTGGGGGTCACGTGACGGTTGTTTCGGTTAGCTTTTTGAACCACTCTCGAATCGGTTGCATATTCTATATAGCAATATACAAAAGCTCTTTGGGAGCTTTAAGGGTGACGCCTTCTGTTAGAGAGTGTTGCCCTTTTTTCATGCATGTAATGTGTGACGTGCTAGCTAAACGCCATTCCGACAATGGGATGGTCGAGTATGCTCGGTTTGGCACCGTGCGCCTGCTGTCATTGGTGTGGCAAGCACTTGATTTAGACTACTTAAAGTCTATAATCAAAGAAAAACTCTGATATATCTTTTCAAAATAATGAAAGGAATGTTGAGTACCATGCTTTGTCAGTTCACCTTTAAGAACTATCGGTCCTATCGCGACGAGGCTGAGCTTTCCATGCAGGCGATGCCGATGAAGGAGTTTGAGCGTTCCCTCATCGAGTGCTCCGACGGGCAGAGTTTCCTTCCGGTGGCTGCGGTGTACGGGCCCAACGCTGGCGGCAAGTCTAATCTGCTCGAGGCTCTTGACTACGTTCGTTCGGCGGTGGCCAGACCAATTAGACTGCTGTCTGCTAGCGCTGATGCACCAGAGAGTGATCTCCCCTTGATAGCCCGTTGTTCGGCGTTTGAGTTCGATGACGTGTCTGCTGCCGAGCCCACCGAGTTCGAGCTCTATTACCGCGCGGGTGAGCATGAGTACCGCTATGTTCTGTCTGTACACGCCGATGAGATCGCGTCCGAAGGGCTGTGGCGGCGTAAATTGGGAGCGTCGCGTACGGCGATGCTGTTCGAGCGCGAGGATACAAAGGTTGAACTCGGCCCCACACTGCGTAAGCTTGTGACGGCTGCGAGGTTCAACCCGAGCCTGCCGTACCTATCGTTCCTTTGCATCAACTTCGATGCGCCGGTGGTCCAGGAGGCGGCTAGCTGGTTTCTCGACGCTGTGTTTCTCAACTACAACAGTTCCTACCTGGAGCGGATGCTCGAGCAAATGCTCGACGAGGGCGACTCGCGCGAGGTCACGCGTTTTTTGCGCGCCGTTGATGTGCGTATCGATGGCTTCAGAGTGGAGAGGGCGCCGGAATGGCGCGGTCAGCGCGTCTTCGTGAGACACGAGGTGGGCGGCAAAGCGTACGAGCTGCGTTTATCCGAGGAATCTGCCGGCACCCAGAAGCTCATGGGGTTGGCTGCGTATCTGATGACAGCGCTTGAGCGTGGTGGCACCGTTGTGGTAGACGAGCTCGACGCCAAACTGCACCCGAAGCTTCTTCGCTATGTGATCCTGCTGTTTAAGGACCCTGAGGTCAACAAGAGTGGCGCACAGCTCATCTTCTCGTCCCAGGACGTGTCTACCATGCGAAACGATGTGTTCCGCCGTGACGAGATATGGTTCGCTGCGCGCGGCGAGGGGGAGGCGAGCCAGCTGTGGTCTCTCGCCGACATCCACGAGGCAAACGGTAATCTGGTAAGCAAGAACGCGGCTTTCGACAAGCAATACCTGTCCGGTCGCTACGGCGCCGATCCGTACCTCACCCGCATCGAGGAGTGGGATTAGCATGGTGGCGAAGAAGTCGAAGGGCTGGCGCAGCGGCAAGCGCGAGGGCCGGTCGCGCATGGTTCAGATGACACGTCATCTCGTAGTGAGCGAGGGCAAAGAGACCGAGCCTCGCTACTTTGAGGGTGTGCGTGCGGCGTTGGGCGCGGCGAACGAGCGCAAGGTTGCCATTGTCGTTAAGGGAACCGGCAAACACACGCTTGACCTGCTTGACTTCGCTGTCGAACACTGCCGTTATGCGCCCGAGACGTTCGATCACGTGTGGCTCGTGTATGACAAGGATGACTTCCCTGCGTTCGACTTTGACGCGATGGAGCGTAAGTGCAACGAGCACTCTGATGGTTCGAGGACCTTCCACGCGTTGTGGTCCAACCCCTGTTTCGAGCTGTGGCCGCTTCTGCACTTTCGCTATACGTCTGCCCCCATGTCGGCCGCGGAGTGTCAGCGCGCCCTTGCTCAGGCGATGTCTAAGGACTTGGGCATCGAGTACCGCAAGAACTTGGGCGGGCTGTTCGAAGCAGTGGATGATAGGCGAGGCGAAGCATTGCAGCGTGCTGGGCGCCTCGTCGCGTACCATAGGGAACTGGGTAACATTAAGCCATCTGCGCAAAACCCTGCAACTAAGGTGGGCGAAATTTTCGATGTAATCGGGCCGTATCTGGTTGGCTAGGCGAGTCGCTGGATTGGCTTTCCGGTTAGTGCGATTGGCGGATTGTACTGCGCTATTGCGAGTCCGGTGCGTAGGAGAAGTGCGGGGAAAATCGAAACTCGCCGAGCGCACACCGATTTTTGCCAACAAAACTGCAGGTCGCGGATGCTCAAAACAGGGGCCTGTTTGACAGATCTCGGTTTTTCACCGCACTTCTGGATTGGGTGCTCATTTAGCACTCTCGATGTCCCCACATCCCCTAAAAAAGTTCTTAAAACAGCCTTAAAGGCGCCTTGGCTCGCGTTGACAGCGTACAATACGCATGTTTGACTATGACAAATGTGGATTTTAGGGGAGGGGTGCGCCATGGAGGTGCTGGTTGTTGGCAACACCGCATATGTTGACGATGACTTTTGTGCCAAGGCGTTCCCCGGGGACCATGTGCAGGTCGTAGCTGCACAGGACGCGTGCCGCGACGAGTCGTCGCCCCATTCCTCGTGGAAAGAGCTTCTGCTACACCTGGATCAGGCCTACGAGTTCGAACGCGTGGTCTACCTGTCTAATTACCTTACCCCGCATACCGATATCGTGGGCGATATCGAGCTGCTGCGTTCGGTCTTTCGTGCGTGCGCGGGTCGCCGCGTACAACTGCTGTATGTAGCGGGGCCCGCGGGTGCCGAGGGTGCCGCCGATGCCGCGGGACGAACGGGCAAGGGCATTATTGCGCGCGCAGCCAACGACCTGTGCCGCTACTACGCTGCTCGCGAGGGCGTTCAGACCAAGATCCTGCGCGTGCCGTTCCTGTATACCGCGTCTGCCGCGCTGGAGGACCCGTTTTTGGTGCCGCTGTTCGACGCGTGCTCAACCGGATCGGTTGCTCTGCAGGGCGCGGAGGATGCGGCGTTTCCGCTGCTGTGTGCCGAGGAGCTTGCAGTGCTGGTACGCCGTATCTTTGACAGCTGGGATGGTAACTTTGAGACGCTCGACGTAGCCGATACCTTCTATCACACGGCGGGTGAGGTGGGCGACGCCCTCAAGGCACTGTTCCCCGGCCTTGCCGTTGCCTATGGCGATTCTGCCGGCTATGCCCTGCCCGTCAGCGACGTCGTTCGCGTGCGCTATGGCTGGTTTCAGCGGTACGACCTGCTGCGCGATCTTTCGACCATTCAAGTGCGTTGGGATGCTGGCCGCGCAAAGAAGGTCAATCCCTTGCGCGCCGCCATCGACCGCATCCAGATGCGCGCGCTGCCTATTAAATGCCTGGAGACGGGCGTTGCCTGGGTTCTGTTCGAGGTGCTGGAGCATCTGTTCTCACAATCGGCCCAGCTCAACGTGCTCGATTATCGCCTGCTCTACGTGGTGCTGATCGGCACGCTGTATGGCTTGGACTTTGGCCTGGTTGCGGCGCTGCTGGCGTCGGTGGGCTTGGCCGCGAGTTACTTCACTCAGTATGGCTATACCTTCCAGGGCCTGTTCTACGAGCCGTCCAACTGGCTACCGTTTATTGCGTACTTTGTGGTGGGTGCCGTGTGCGGCTATGTGCAGCTGCGCAACAGCGAGGCCATTAGGGCGGAGCGCGATCAAAACGAGCTCGTGCGCAACCGCAATACGTTTCTTACGCAGCTCTACCACGACGCAATCGAGGACAAGCGCGCGTACAGGCGCCAGATCGTGGGTCGCCACGACAGCTTTGGCAAGATCTTTGCCGTGACGCAGGAGCTTGACGTACTCAACCCGCGCGACATCTATCGCAAGTGCTGCGAGCTTTTGGGCGAGATCCTCGAGAACGATTCGGTGGCGATCTACCATGTTTCGGGTGGGGCATTTGCACGCCTGGTGGCAGCAAGTCCCGCGATTGCCGAAGATACCGCGCGCTCGCTCACGCTTGAGCAGCTTGCACCTCTTTTGGGCGACGGGGGTCGTTCGAACCTGTGGGTGAACCGCGAGCTGACGCCGGGACTTCCCATGTTTGGATACACGATCGAGCGCGACGGGGCACCCGCTGTGTTGATTTTTGTGCGCAGTGCGGCCGAAAACCAAATGACCCTCTATTATCAAAACCTGTTCCGCATCTTGTGCGGGCTGGTCGAAAGCGCGCTGGGCCGTGCCTTTGACTATGAGGCGGTGGCGCAGGATAAACGCTGCGTTGACGGTACTTGCGTGCTCAAGCAGGCTGCCTTTGGCCAAGAGCTCGCGGCGGAGCAGGCGCTGGCAGATAGCAAGATGGGGAGTTTTTTGCTCCTGCGCGTGGTACCGGGCGTGGAGCCTGTCGGCGAGCTGGTGGGCGCAATTGGGTCGGTAATCCGCGAGAGCGACGCGGCGGGCTTGGTCGACGGCGACGTGCTCTATCTGCTTATGCGCCAGGCAAAGGCGTGCGATCTGCCCATTATCCGCGAGCGCCTGAGCGCAAAGCATATTGTGGTGGAGCCCGTCGACGGCGAGGACATTGTGGAGCTGTTGCAGCACATTTCTTACACCGGTGACGGTGAGGGGGGTGCCGCTTGATCTCGCTTGTCGTTGCTGCTGTCTTGCTGCTGATTCATGCGCTGGTTTGCCTGATGCTGTGGACGCTCATGAAGCTGGGCCTGCTGCCGGTGCGCGGGCACATGCTGGCTGTGATAGTGCTGGTGCCGCTGTGGGGCCCGTTGCTGGTGGTTCTGTTATCGATCCGCAGCGCGATGTTTGGCGAGGGACTGAAAGAGTCTGCGCTGGAGTCGCTGCGCTTCAACGACGAGCTCCATCGCAGTATGTCGGTACCGAGTGGTGAGGACGATGCAGGCGTAGTGCCGCTCGAGGAGGCGCTCATCGTCAACGACCCGGCATACCGGCGCCGTCTAATGCTTTCCATGCTCACCGAGGAGCCCGACGCGTACCTGGCGCAGCTACAGGCGGCTAAGCTTAACGACGACGTTGAGGTGGCGCACTATGCCGCGACGGCGGTGGCGCAGATCTCCAAGGAGTCCGACCTTAAACTGCAGCAGCTGGAGCGTGCCTTTAAGACGGACCCGAGTGCGCAAAACCTCAACGAATACTGCGATTTTCTTGGTGAATACTTGGGCTCGGGTTTGGCTGAGGGGCGCGTGGCTCAGATTCAGCGCCAACAGTACGCGCGCCTGCTTGCGCGTCGCTGCGAGCGCGAAGACACTTTTGAGCTGCGCATTCGATACGCGACGGCGCTGGCCGATGTCGGACAGATCGACGAGGCGCAGGTCGTGACCGACCAGCTGGTGCTCGACGTGCCCGAGGAGCAGGAGGTTTGGATGCTTTGCCTGCGGCTGGCCGTGATGCGCCACAACGGTGTCGAGGTTCACCGTGTGATCGATGCGATTGACAAGCAACATGTGTATTTGAGCGCCGACAACCGCGAAAAGTTGGCGTTTTGGCGCGACGGGGAGGAGGCCAGATGAGCGTGGTGCAACATATCCGCGACCGTGCAGGCCGCTTTCGTTGGATGGGACTCCTCGTGGTGTGGGCGGTCTTTATTGCCATGGCCGCCGTGCTGCTGGTGGAGCGTGCCGGCGTGCAGTACAGTGCGGGCCAGCATAAGCTGGGGATGCTTGCCGCCAACGATGCGGTGCCGGCCTCCTCGGCAGTCTTTGGCCAAAAGCCCACGTGCCTGGTCATTACCGATTCCGATCAAGCTGGCGTCGAGGACGTAAAGGAACAGTTCGACCAGATTTTGCTGGACATGAAGATCGCGCACCGCGACGTGGACCTTGCTCTGGATGGTGCGGATGCCATTCCCTCGCTGACCTCCTTCGATCGCGTGATTTTGCTCATGCCGTCGCTCGATGGGCTCGGTACGCACCTGAGCGACATTATGGGTTGGGTGAGTGCTGGCGGTTCTCTTATGCTCGCCATGCCGCCGGATAACTCGAGCTATCTGCAAGTGATTGCCTCCAAGCTTGGCATTGAATCGGCCGGATATGACTATGTAAAAGCCGAAAGCATTGTGCCGAGTGAGGACTTTATGCTGGGCGGGGGAGAGCGCTACGAGTTCTCGGATCCCTTCGATTCTTCGCTCTCGGTTTCATTGCGCGAAACGGCGCACGTCTGGGCAAAGACCGGTGACGCGGGCACGCCGCTCATTTGGTCTAACGATTGCGGCAGTGGTCACACCGTGGTGTGCAACATTGGCATCTACGACAAGGTCATGCGTGGGTTCTATGCTTCGGCCATAAGCTTGCTGGGTGAAGCCACGGCCTATCCGGTCATCAACAGCGCCGTGTTCTATTTGGACGACTTTCCCAGCCCTGTGCCCTCGGGCGACGGCACCTACATCAAGCGCGACTACGGGCTTTCCGTCGCCGATTTTTATGCCAAGGTCTGGTGGCCCGATCTGCAAAAGCTCGCGCAAAAATACGGCATTCGCTATACCGGCGTGATGATCGAAAACTACGAGGACGCGGTCAACCAGACCGAGCCCGCGCGCCAGGCCGATACCACGCAGTTCCGCTACTTTGGCGGCATGCTGCTGCAGATGGGCGGAGAGCTGGGCTTTCACGGCTACAACCATCAGCCGCTTGCGCTCTGGGACACCGACTATGGTACGTTGTACGTCTACAAGACGTGGAAAAACAAGGAAACGCTCGTCGCTTCGCTCAACGAGCTTATAGCCTTCCAGGACGAGGTGCTGCCCAACGCGCACGGCTCGGTCTACGTGCCACCGTCGAATATCCTTTCGGCCCGCGCGCGCCAGCTTATCGGCACCGACGTTCCGCGCATTAAGACTATTGCCAGTACGTACTTTGAGGACGGTACCGACTTGCCGTACGTGCAGGAGTTTGGCGTGGCGAGCGATGGTATTGTGGAGCAGCCGCGTATTGTCTCGGGCGGCATGGTCGACGATTCCTATATGCGCCTGGCTGCCGTGTCCGAGCTCAACATGCACTACGTGAGTACGCACTTTATGCACCCGGACGACCTACTCGATCCCGATCGCGGCGCCAAGGAGGGCTGGGAAGTCTACAAGGGCGGCCTGACCGACTACCTGGACTGGCTTACCAAGTCTGCGCCCGACCTGCGCCACCAGACCGGCTCGGATTGCTCGGGCGCCATTCAGCGCTTTTCGTCGGTTACGGTGAGTGTGGATACCAGTGCGGATGCCTGGACGCTCAGCCTGGGCAATTTCCACGACGAGGCTTGGCTCATGTTCCGTACCAATAATGGCGAGCCGGGTGCGGTGACGGGTGGCGAGATTACGCATCTGACAGGCGACCTGTACCTGGTCAAAGCCACGGACAAGACGGTGACCATTGCGCGCAAGGAGGGTAGCGACAAATGAGAATCTGCTTGGTACTCGAGGGTTGCTACCCCTATGTGCACGGCGGCGTGTCTACCTGGATGCACGGCTACATTACGGCTATGCCCGAGCACGAGTTTGTGCTGTGGGTGATCGGCGCGCATGCTGCCGACCGTGGCAAGTTTGTCTACGAGCTGCCCGGCAACGTGGTCGAGGTGCACGAGGTGTTCCTGGACGATGCCCTGCGGCTTTCGGGCGAGCAGCACGAAGCCAGTTTTAACGACCGCGAGCGCGAGGCGCTACGCCGTCTGGTGTCGCTCTCCAATCCGGACTGGGACGTGCTGTTCGATATCTTTCAGCGCCGTCGCGTGCATCCGCTCTCGTTTTTGCAGAGCCGAACGTTTATGGACATCTTCCGCGACGTGTGCCTTGCCGAGTACCCCTACACGCCCTTTGCCGACGCATTCCACACCATTCGCTCTATGCTGTTGCCGGTGCTCTACCTGCTGGGCAGCGAGGTGCCGGTTGCCGATGTGTACCACGCTATCTCGACCGGCTACGGCGGCCTGCTCGCCTGTCTGGGCTCAAGCGTTCACCATGCGCCGGTGCTGCTCACCGAGCACGGCATCTATACCCGCGAGCGCGAGGAAGAGATCATTCGCGCCGATTGGGTGGTGCCGTCATTTAAGGACCGCTGGATTCGCTTTTTCTACCTGCTTTCGAAGGAGATCTACCGCCGCGCCTTCCGCGTGACGAGTTTGTTCCATAACGCCCGCAAGACCCAGATCGATATGGGCTGCGATGCGGACAAATGCCTGGTTATCCCCAACGGCATCCAGTTCGACCGCTTTAAGGATATTCCCTTAAAGACCGAGGACGGCTGGGTGGACATTGGCGCGGTGGTGCGCCTGGCGCCCATCAAGGATGTCAAGACCATGATTTATGCCTTCTTTGAGCTGCACGAGCGCCTGCCCAAGGTGCGCCTGCACATCATGGGCGGCGTGGACGACGAAGAGTACGGCGCCGAGTGCCACGCGCTGGTCGATACCCTGGGCGTGCGCGACCTGATCTTTACCGGTCGCGTCAACGTGGTCGAGTACATGGAAAAGCTCGACTTTACCATTTTGACGAGCATCTCCGAGGGCCAGCCGCTTAGCGTGCTGGAGTCGCTTGCAGCGCGTCGTCCCTGCGTGACGACCGAGGTGGGCTGCTGCCGTGAGCTGCTCGAAGGCGCCCCGGGCGACGACTTTGGCGTGGCGGGTTTTGTGACGCCGCCCATGTATCGCAAGGGCCTGGCTGATGCCATGGAGCGCATGTGCGTGAGCCGCGCCCGTCGCATTGAGATGGGGGAGCGCGGGCAGCGTCGCGTTGCCACGTACTTTTTGCACGAGCAGATGCTCGCCAACTATCGCGCGCTGTACGACGAGACGGCGTGTGCGTTTAACCTGCCCAGAGAGGGGGAGTAGCCGGTGGCCGGAATTGGTTTTGAGCTCAAGCGCCTGTTTAGGCGCAAGGGCCTGTTTGCCACGATGCGCGCTTACGGCTACGCCGGCATTGTGTGCACGGGTCCCATGCTTTTGGGCGTGCTGCTCCAGGTGGGTATCTTGGTGCTGTGCGGTCTGTGGGGTGTGGGCCGTGCCAACCAGGATCTGCTGGTGTGCATGGTGACCTACACACTGCTGGCCTCGCTTTTGCTCACGAGTTTTTTCTCCATGCCGGTCACGCGCTTTTTGGCTGATATGTTGTTTGCCGAGCGCGAGGATGAGATCCTGCCTTCGTTTTGGGGCTCCAACGCCATCATGCTCGTTGCGGGCACGGTGCTCTACGGCGTCTTTTTGCTGTTCTCGGGCGCTACGCTGCTGCAGGGGCTGCTGTGCCTGTGGCTGTTCAACATTATGATCGTCAACTGGAACGGCATGAGTTACCTCACGGCCATCAAGGATTACCGCGGCATCCTGTGCAGCTTTGCGGCCGCCATTGGCGTGGCGTGCCTGTGCGCCCTGGCCGCGCTGGCGCTGGGACTGCCGCCGGTCGAGGGCCTGTTGGCGTCAATTGCCCTGGGCTACGGCGTCATGCTCGTCTGGGACGTGGTACTGCTGTACCGGTATTTTCCGCAGAGTGACCGCAGTCCCTGGCCCTTTTTGCAGTGGCTCGATCAGTTTATGCCGCTGGCGCTCACGGGCCTGTTAACCAATCTGGGACTCTTTGCGCACCTGGTGATTATTTGGGCTGGTCCCATTGGCGTTCAGGTCAAGGGCTTGTTTTATGGTGCGCCCTACTACGATGTGCCGGCGCTCATTGCGTTTTTGACGATCCTGGTCACGACCGTCAACTTTGTGGTCTCGGTCGAGGTCAACTTCTATCCGCGCTACCGCGAGTACTACAGCCTGTTCAATGACGGCGGCGTGGTAGGCGACATTGTGGTGGCAGAGGAGGGGATGCTCTCCACGCTTAACAGCGAACTGCGCTTTTGTGCGCTCAAGCAGCTGTTTGTGACCGCGGCGGTCATCTCGCTCGAGACCACGGTGCTCTCGGCCCTGCCGCTGGGCTTTAACAACCTGATGCATGGGTATTTTCGCACGCTGTGCGTGGGCTATGGCCTGTATGCCGTGGGCAATACGGTGATGCTTATCTTGCTGTACTTTACCGACTATCAGGGAGCTGTGCTGGCTTCGGGCCTGTTTGCCGGTGTGGCCGGGCTGGCGACTGCCGTGTCGTTGCTTTTGCCGCAGCAGTTTTACGGCTTTGGCTTTTTGTTGGGTGCGGCGGTGTTTTTTATCGTGGCGCTGCTGCGGCTCGATACCTATACCGCCAACTTGCCGTATCGTATCCTGAGCCAGCAGCCCATTGTGGCGACCGACAAGACGGGTCGCTTTACACAGCTGGGCCGCTTGCTCGACCGTGCCGAGCAGCGCTATGAGGAAGGCCGCCATAAGGGCGTGCCGCACGGCGCGTTTGAGCGCGCAGTAGTTCGCGTGTATCGCAAGCATTGGGGAGGTTCTGATGACCGATAGAATGATGTCTCGCCGTCGCCTGTTTGAGGCGGCTGCCGGTGCGCTGCTGCTTTCGGGCTGCTCGGTGCAGGATGACTCCTCGACCAAAAAGGTCAAAAAGCAGGACAAGATTAAAAAGGCTGAGGCCTCGAATGAGGCCAAGCACCTGCGCGACAAGGACGAGCTCTACGAGGTCTACGATGACTCGGGTATTGTGACCATGTACTTGACGGTCTCACGCGGCAACAGCTCCGAGAACACCGACCACAGCTGGGCCGAGATCAACACGTACTCGGTGTATGACTATGCCGACATGGGCGTGACGCGCTATCAGGTTATGGGCCTGCTGCAGCCGGGCGACGAAGACGGCCCGGTGGCCGGCTAGGTTGGCTATGGCGAGGAAGCGCCCAATGCCACCGTGCAAGTGCGCGGTCAGACATCGAGCAATAACTCGCAAAAGAATTACAAGGTGGAGCTCAAAAAGGGCAAGGGTACCTGGCGCCAACAGCGCGCGATTGCGCTCAACAAGCACATGGGCGAGGGTATGCGTTTTCGCAACAAGATGGCCTACGACCTTATCCGTGGGATTCCCCAGATGATGGGCCTGCGCACGCAGTTTGTGCATCTGTGGGTGTGCGACCAGACCGAAAAGTCCAACGACACCTTTGAGGACTACGGCCTGTTTACGCAGGTGGAGCAGCTCAACAAGACGGCGCTTAAGGCACATGGCCTGGATAAGAGCGGACACCTGTATAAGGTGAACAGCTTCGATTTCCATCGCTACGAGGATACCATTAAGCTCGCCGACGATCCCGACTACAACCAGGCTAAATTTGAGGGCATGCTCGAGATTAAGGGCGATTCGGACCACACCAAGCTCATCGAGATGCTCGATGCGCTCAACGACGAATCGCAAAAGATTGATGACGTGCTCGACACCTACTTTGATACCGAAAATCTGGTCTATTGGCTGGCGTTTCAGATCCTGACGGGCAACTGCGATACGCAGAACCGTAACTGCTATCTGTACAGCCCGCTCAACTCAAATACCTGGTACTTTTTAGATTGGGATAACGACGGCATGCTGCGTAAGCTGGAGCTTTCTCTTACCGGGTTTTCGGACTACGCGAGCTGGGAGCGCGGTGCAAGCAACTACTGGGGCAACGTACTGTTCAATCGTGCGCTGCGCAGCAAATCGTTCCGCAGCGAGCTCGACCGCGCCGTCAAGGACCTGCGTTCGTATATGACCGAGGCACGCCTGAGCAAGATGATCAAGCACTACCGCGAGGTCACGGAGCCGCTCGTCTTTGCTGTGCCCGACCTGGAGAATCTGCCCGTGACCAAGGACCAATACGAGCAGATCGCCGCGGCGATTCCCTCCGAGATCGAGGAGAACTACAAGAGCTTTCGCGAGAGTTTTAAAAAGCCCATGCCGTTCTACATCGGCGTGCCGCAGATCGATAACGGTAAGCTGCGTATTAACTGGGATGCGTCCTACGACTTTGAAGCGCGCGACATTCGCTACACCGTGGAGCTGGCGCGCGACTATGCTATTGGCGATGTGGTCTTTAAGGCCGAGGACGTGCTGCTTCCCGAGGTGACCTGCGATGCGCCCGATGCCGGCCAGTATTTTGTGCGCGTGCGTGCCACCAACTCCGACGGTTATACGCAAGATGCGTTTGACTACTATGTGACCGACGACGGCAAGCACTACGGCATGAAGTGTTTTTACGTGCAAGACGGCGGTAAGGTCGTGGAGGATACGTATGAGGAGGGCTAGCGCGTTGCTTGAGCGCTTGGCGGCCCCGCCTGTGCGTGCCACGCAGGAGCGTTACCGCCACGAGCTCAAATATCTCATTAACGAGGGCGAGCATGCCGCGCTTGCCTGTCGCATGGCGCCGGTGTTTAAGCTGGACAAGCATGCGCGGGCAGGCGGTTACACCATTCGCAGCCTGTACTTTGACGACTACTGCAACTCGGCCTACGAGGAAAAAGACGCCGGTATTCTCATGCGCAAAAAGTATCGCGTGCGCATCTATAACGGCAGCGACAAGGTGATTAAACTCGAGCGCAAAAAGAAGTACGGCAGCTGGATCTACAAGGAGGATGCGCCACTTACGCGCGGCGAGTTTGAGCAGATTCTGGCTGGCGACTACGACTTTTTGCTGAGGAGCCCCTATCCGCTCTGTCGCGAGTTCTACATCGAGTGCATCTGCAACGTGATGCGCCCGCGGACCATCGTGGACTACGAGCGCGAGCCGTGGGTGATGGATGAGGGCACCGTGCGCATTACGTTTGACATGAACGTGCGTGCCGCGGTGGGAAGCTTCGATATCTTTGACGCGACGCTGCCCGCGCTGCCGGTCCTGGAGCCCGGCAAGCTGGTGATGGAGGTCAAGTTTACCGAGTTTTGTCCGCAGCTGGTGCGCGATATGGTGCCGCCGGGCGCAGTCGAACTCACGGCGGTCTCTAAGTACTGCCTGTGTTATGACAAGACCGCCTACTTGCGTGGATTTACCTACTGGGAATCGGATTTTGAGAACCGAGGGGATATTTAGACCATGAGCACCAGAGACTTTTTAAGAACTCCGTCTTGGAGGCGTTTGGCCAGGTTGACCCTGCCAAGATTGGCCTTTCGCTGCTCGTGGCGCTCGCCATGGGCATCCTGATCTATTACGTGTACAAGCGCTTTTTTACCGGCGTGGTGTATTCGCGCAGCTTTGCCGTGACACTCGTGGGCATGTGCGTGCTCACCTGCATGGTCACGCTCGCGATCTCGACGAACGTGGTCATCTCACTCGGTATGGTCGGTGCTCTGTCTATCGTCCGCTACCGTACGGCGGTCAAGGACCCGCTCGACCTGCTGTATCTGTTTTGGGCTATTACCACGGGCATTACGGCCGGCGCCGGCATGTACGCGCTCGTGGGGCTTACGGCAGTGGTGATTGTGGTGATGATTGCCGGCTTTGCGAGCCACCAGGACAAGGCGCGCGTGTACATGATGGTCATTCACTACACTGGCCAGACCGCCGGCGACGATATCGTGCGTGCATTTGGGCGCACCAAGTTCACCGTCAAGTCCAAGACCATGCGCGGCGACAAGGTCGAGATGGCCGTCGAGGTGTTCTCTGACGGTGTGGATATGCCCTATGCCGACGCCATTCGCGCGCTCGACGGCGTGGAAGACCTAACGTTGATCCAATACAACGGCGAATATCACGGGTAGAACCCTAGCGAGCAGATCGCCCGGCAGATGCCCGCGCAGCGTCGAGCAGTCCGGCGTTCGTCAGAACGCCGGAACGAACAGGTATCATGGTGAAAGCGATTTCAATGACAGGGGTGCTCGTGGTAAAGATGAAAGATGTGGCCGAGCTGGCGGGCGTTTCGAGCGCCGCCGTCTCGCGCTACCTCAATGGTGGATATATCTCGGCGGACAAGGCCGAGCGCATTAAGCAGGCAATCGAGCTGACCGGATACGTGCGATCCAGCCAGGCTCGCGCGCTGCGCACCGGTTCCACCAAGCTCATCGGCGTCATCGTACCTAAGATTAACTCGGAATCCGTGAGCCGCATTACCGCCGGTATTGGCCAGGTGCTCGGTCGCCGTGGCTACCAGATGCTGCTTGCCAATACCGATAACGCCCCCGATCGCGAGCTCGAGTACCTCGATTTATTCCAAAACCACCCGGTCGATGGCATTGTGCTGGTGGCAACCATGATCACCGACGAGCACCGTCGCGCGATTGAGTCGTGCCGTGTGCCCATTGTGTTGATCGGCCAACATGTCGAGGGTGCGGCGTGCGTCTATCACGACGATTACGAGGCTGCCTTTGAGCTGGGCCGTGCGCTTGCGGGTCGCGTGGACGGCAAGATCGCCTACATTGGAGTTACCGAAGAGGACCGCGCGGCCGGTTATGACCGCCGTCGCGGTTTTGAGGCCGGTTTGCGCGCCGCGGGTAACCCACTCGATGCCGCCTTGATTCGCCTGGGCTCGTTTACGCTCGACTCGGGCTATCGCGCTGCGCGCGAGCTGCTTGCCGATGCCCCCGATGTTTCGTTTGTCGCCTGCGCGACCGATACCATGGCGGCGGGCGCGCTGCGTGCTATCGATGAGGTTCGCGGCATGGGCGAGGGCATACACCGCGTGAGCGGTTTTGGCGACAACGCGTTTTTGCGCGCGCTGACGGGCGGCATTCCCACCGTGCATTATGGCTACCTGACCAGTGGCGTCGAGGCGACCAATATGTTGCTCAACACGCTCGATGGCGTGGAGGGGGAGAGTGGTCTAAAGACGCTCAAGCTCGGCCATCAGCTTATGAATGTCTAGGCTTTGGGCTGTCTCTTATACACATCTGACGCTGCCGACGAATAGAGAGGTG
>CABSMK010000007.1 GCA_902478825.1 uncultured Collinsella sp. | reverse complement strand
GTGGGGCGGCCCTTGTCGTCACAATCGAAAGGATGTCATGGCCGAGGTTTGGCGCTTTTTTGCGCATGAGGATGATTTTGCCGATCTGGACGAGGCTGGTGCGTGCGAGCGCCTGGGCCGCGTGCTGTCGTTTCCGACCATCTCGAGTATGGATGCCGAGGCGGTGAACTGGCAGCCGTTCGACGACCTGCGCGCGTATATGCAGCAGGCTTGGCCGCACGTATTTACGGCGGGTAAGGTCGAGCTTATCGACCATTCGCTATTGGTGACGCTTAGCGGTTCCGACCCTGCCCTCAAACCCGTCATGCTCATGGGCCACATGGACGTGGTTCCCGTGGTACCCGGCACCGAGGCTGACTGGACGCATGTCCCCTTTAGCGGACATGTGGACGACACCTACATTTGGGGTCGCGGCGCCATCGATATGAAAGACCAGGTCGCAGGCATTCTCGAGGCGGTTGAGTATGCGCTCGCACACGGCTGGGAGCACGAGCGCACCCTGCTGCTGGCTTTTGGCCAGGACGAGGAAACCACGCAGTTCGGTGCGGGTGCCATCGGCCGCGTGCTCGAAGAGCGCGGCATTGAGCTTGAGTACCTGATCGACGAGGGCGACTACCGCATCGTTCCGGCTGCCGAGTACGGCGCGGGCGAGGGCTGGCTTATGCATGCCGATCTCGCGGAGAAGGGCTACGCCGATATCGTGTTGAGGACGCGTAGCGAGGGCGGGCATTCCTCCAACCCCTACGGGGGCACTTCACTCGAGGTGCTCAGCCGTGCCATCACCGCAATCTGCGATATCGAGTGGCCGACGCGCGTGACCGACTTGCTTGCCGCCCAGCTTGTCGAGTTGGGGCTCTACACGGCCGACGAGATTGCCTCCAACAAGGACACCATCGTGCGCGAGTGCCTCGCCAGCAAGAAGCTCTACCCGCTCGTGACGACCACCTGCGCGCCCACGCAGATCGAGGGCGGCAGTACCGGCGCCAACGTAATGCCGCAGGATATGTGGGCTAATATCAACTTCCGCATGCTCGAGGGCACGAGCGTGGCCGACGTTGTGGCGCGCTGCCGTGATGCGGTTGCCGGGGCGGACCTTGCCGGTCGTGTCGAAGTGGAGCTGGGTCCCGGCAGCTCCGAACCCTCGCCGTCCCCGCGCATCGGTGGTCCCGGTCTCGAGGTGGTTCGCTCCATCGCCGCCTGCTATTTCCGTGATCCAAAGGGGACGGAGGAAAACGGATCATTCGAGCCAGTGGCAATTGTGCCCTCGACCGTGATCGGCGCGACCGACGCTGCCAACTACCAGCGCATTTGCTCCGAGTGCATTCGCTTCTCGGCCTTTGTGGTAGACGATGACGAGTGCGACCGCGGCGTCCACGGCACCAACGAGCGCATCACCCGCCGCGCCTACCTCCAGGGCGTGCGCTTCCTCATCGCCCTGCTCCACACGCTCTAGAATCTGACAAAGGGACTGTCCCTTTGTCAGATTCCGTGCGGGTTATATGCAGGTCTGTCTGCGCACGCTATCATATGTGGGTTAGACGCAACTATGTACCCCATACGCGAAGGGATGCGCATGTATCTGAAGATCGACATGTTCTAGCCAGGCTTACCCCCGCAGCGGCGCCCCGCGCCCCATCAATTCTGCCGATTTTCACCTTCATGCATATAAAGGAGTCCGTCATGCGCGACAAGCTCGAAAAGATCATCAAGGCCTACGAGGAGCTCGAGAAGAAGCTTTCCGACCCGGCCGTCGCCTCCGATATCAAGGAGTTCACGCGTCTCAACAAGGAATACGCGCACCAGTCCGACCTCATCGCCGCCTCGCGCGAGTACATCGGCGCGCTCGATGACATCGAGGCTGCCAAGGAAATGCTGCACGATACCACCGATGCCGATGAGAAGGAGATGCTCCAGATGGACATCTCCGAAAACGAGGCCAAGCTCCCCCAGCTCGAGGAAGACATCAAGTACATGCTCATCCCGAGCGACCCCAACGACGACAAGAACACCATCGTCGAGATTCGCTCCGCCGCCGGTGGTGACGAGGCCGCCATCTTTGCCGGCGACCTCTACAAGATGTATCAGCGCTTTTGCGAGTCGCGCGGCTGGAAGACTACCGTGCTCGATTCCAGCCCCAGCGAGGCCGGCGGCTTTAAGTCCATTGAGTTCAAGGTCGAGGGCGACCGCGTCTACTCCGTTATGAAGTACGAGTCCGGCGTGCACCGTGTCCAGCGCGTCCCCAAGACCGAGTCCCAGGGCCGCATTCAGACCTCCACGGCTACCGTCGCCGTGCTTCCCGAGGCCGAGGAAATCGACGTCCAGATCAACCAGTCTGACCTGCGCATCGACACCTACTGCGCCTCCGGCCCTGGCGGTCAGTGCGTTAACACCACCTACTCCGCCGTGCGCATCACCCACCTGCCCACCAACACCGTGGTGCAGTCGCAGGAGCAGCGTTCCCAGATCCAGAACCGCGAGGTCTGCATGCAGATGCTGCGCGCCCGTCTGTACGAGATGGAACTCGAGAAGCAGCAGGCAGAGCTCGGTGCCGAGCGCCAGAGCCAGATCGGCCACGGTAACCGTTCCGAGAAGATCCGTACCTACAACCAGCCGCAGGACCGCGTGACCGATCACCGCATCGGTTTCAACTCCACCTATAACGGCGTCCTTCTGGGCGATCAGCTCGGCACCGTCATCGAGGCGCTCGCCGCCGCAGAGCGCGCCGAGAAGCTGGCGCAGGCTGTTTAAGTTACGGCGTTTTACCAAACGCCGTAACTGCTCGACGCTGCGCGCCGCCCAGAGCGACAATTTGTCATTCAAAAGGCAAGGCATGACCAGAAGGTCTATGCCCTGCCTTTTTCATGCCAACTTGTTCGCTCTGGACGTCGCTCGCTGACATTGCCAAAACATCGGCGTTTCCTTGGTTGTCAAATGATCCGTAGGGAGTCATTGGTGACATCGCCTTGATATTTTATTCAGTCGGCTGTGATGTCATTTGAGCTGCTTACCTGCTTAAGGCAATTGACGGCATAAGTCCGCTATCGAAAATATTGCTCAAAATATCGTTCAAGAAGTCGCGGGGCGATTTTTGATGCGTCGCGCGTCAAGCGATGTGGCAAGTTCTTGGTTAGATATTGGTCAGTTTTTGGGCAACCTTGCCAAAAGCTTGACGAATGCAAATCTGGACGTCGGCGAATGAACACTTTGAGCGAGCCCGGTGCAAAATTCTGGGCTGATTCTCGATAATCGCCTTCAATCGCCCCTTGCCAAGTGCTAGCCTCGCTTACAATCTGCTCCGACATTCGCGCGCCGTCCGGCGCTTAAGAGGGGAGGGCCCCATGGCAAACGAGATTTGGACCATCAAGCGTTGTCTCGAGTGGACCAAGGAGTACCTGGCCGAGCGCGGCGAGGAGCACCCCCGTCTTTCTGCCGAGTGGCTGCTCTGCGCTGCCACGGGTTTGGCACGCATCGACTTATATATGCGCATGGACGAGACGCTTAACGCGGCTCAGCTCGAGACCATGCACGCGGCCGTTGTTCGTCGCGCTAAAGGTGAACCGCTGCAGTACATCACCGGCAGCACGCAGTTTCGCATGATCGACGTCGCGTGCGCCCCCGGCGTGCTCATTCCGCGCCCCGAGACCGAGATGCTCGTCGAGGAAGTCCTCAATTATCTGGATGCCGAGGTGCTGAGCCCCGAGGCTGCTGCCCGTCAGCGCGTGGAGCTGCCTTGGAACGATGAGGTCGAGGAGGCACGCAAGGCCGAGGCCGCGCTGGCAGACGAACGCGCGGCCGCCGAGCGCCGTGCCGCTAACCTGACGGCTGCCGATGAGGCGGCGCTAGGCGGCGACGTATTGGGCAGCCGCGCCTATGCCGAGGAGCTGGCCGACCGCGAGGCCGAGGAAGCCGCCGCGCAGGCAGCAGAAGCCGAAGCCGCGGAAGCCGCCGAGCCCGAGCTCGACGAATACGGCATCGCCATCGAGGGTGCCGGCCAGGAGACGGCTTCGGCTCAGGATGCCGCTGCGCCTGCCCCAGCCGAGCCCCGTATCGCCCGCGTTCTCGAGGTCGGCTGCGGCACGGGTTGCATCTCGCTCTCCCTTGCCTGGGAGCGCCGCGGCCACGTTACCTGCACCGCCACCGATATCGAGCCGCGCGCCATCGATCTGGCCACCAAAAACCGCGACGCGCTCGGCCTCACGGCAGATGAGGTTGCCTTTAGTCTCACCAACCTGGTGAGCTCCATTCCCCGCGAAGAGTGGGGCACCTTCGACGTGCTCGTTTCCAACCCGCCCTACATCCCGACCGGCGTCATGCGCTCGCTGCCGCACGAGGTCAAGGACTTTGAGCCCGACTTGGCGCTCGAGGGCGGTGCCGACGGCCTGGACATCTTCCGCCGCCTGCTCAATGCGGCGCCTTACATGCTGCGCGCCGGCGGCCTGTTTGCCTGCGAGCTCTACGAGGGCGCCCTCGATGCCGCGGCCGAGCTCTGTCGCCAGGCAGGCCTTTCGGACGTGCGTATCGTCCACGACCTCACCGATCGTCCCCGCATCGTTCGAGCCATCGTCACCGAGCCCAAACAGCGTATTTAAGCTGAATAAATAGACATTTGCGCAAGTTTGTCCTTGCAATATACCGTAAAACTTCTACTATAGAAGGAGAAAGGTATGTCAAATCAGCTGCATCGGTACCGTATCGTGCTTGATTACATTGAACTTTGGCTTGATGAGCAGGATGAAGCTACGCTGAAGCAGATTTATGCAGACCTTTTGGTGCTCGAGAAGGAAGGTCCCAGCCTTGGTCGTCCGCTGGTTGACCGCGTAAAGGGCTCGAAGCTTCATCATTTAAAGGAGCTGAGAGTGACGTCGTGTGGTGGGCAGGTGATTCGCATCCTCTTCGCCTTTGACCCCAAGCGCCAGGCGGTATTGCTATTGGCGGGTGATAAGTCGCGAGCGGGATCGTCAAGGGCAAAATGGAACGGTTGGTATGCGATCAACATTCCAAGGGCCGAGCAAATATACCGTCGCCACGTAAGGAGGCTCGATCGAGATGGAACTGCATGAGTATATGGAATCTCGCGGGATAACACGCGACTCCATTACCGCCGAGCAGGAGAGGACTCGCGATCGTATCGAAGCCTATAAGCTTGCTCAGATTCGCAGGTTAAAAGATCTAACACAGGCGTCGGTCGCCCAGTCGATGGGCGTTTCTCAAAAACGTGTATCCGAGCTCGAGCGTGGGGAGTTGGGTTCGATGAGGCTCGACACGCTGAGCAGGTACGCAGAGAGCCTCGGCGGAAAACTGGTTGCAAGCATCGAGTTTCCCGATCGTACCGTTACGCTTGCGCGCTAAAAATCTTCAATTAACCCCCTCACTTTCACCGACTACTAGAGCCGCTCACCAAACCAACATGCGCTCTGGGCAAATAGGTTGAATGTTTCGTGCGAGAATGCCCCACAGTAAACAAACTTGCACCAGGGCGTAAGGGGCTGGCATACACATGCAGACGGTCTATCGGGTATACGAGGGAGCGCGCGAGCCGCATCGGCTTGCAGTCGAGCGCACGGCCGAGCTACTCGGTCGTGGTGGCCTGGCGCTTATTCCAACCGAGACGGTCTACGGTGTCGCCGTGGCAGTCAACGCCTTCTCGGATGCCGTTCCACAAGATACAAGTGAACCTCTGCCGTGGCCGCGCGATCCGCAGGCCACCGTCAACGGCGCCGCGGTCCCCGCACTCGGTACCGGCTATCGTCGTATCTTTACCCTCAAGCAGCGCGAGCTCACCCAAACGGTTGCCTGGCTGGTCGATGATGCCGAGGCGCTCGACCGCTATGGCGTGGATATCCCTCATGAGGCCCGCATGCTCGCCCGACGATGCTGGCCGGGTGCCCTGACTATCGTGGTTAAGGCGGCCCCCTGCGTGCCGACCTTTATGCGCGCCGCCGACGACACGGTGGCACTTCGCGCTTCGGCCTCGCCCGTGGTGCAAGCGCTCATCCGCGCCTGCGGCAGCCCTCTTGCCTGCACCAGCGCCAACACGCATGGAGCGCCCGCGCCGGCAAGTTTTGCCACGGTGGAGGAGCGCATCCTGGAGGGGGTCGATGTGGCCGTCGACGCCGGTGAGACCCCGTGTCGCGATGCCTCAACCATCGTGTCGTTTCAGCACGGCGAGCTCCAGATCCTGCGCCAAGGCGCGCTTCCCGCATCAGAGATCGAACGGGTCCTGTCCGACCCGATGCAATAGAAAGGTGTAAGCGATGTCGTTGAATCTAGGTAGCCTGGGTATGGAAGACGCCCCGTTTAGCTTTGGCGGTTCCTACATCATGGCGCTCGACTGCGGCACTACCTCGGTACTCGCGACCATCGTCGACGAGTACGGCTGCATCGTCGCCCAGGCGCGTCGTAGCGTCAAAACCAGCTTCCCGCGCCCCGGCTGGGTGGAGCAGGATCCCACGGAGGTGCTTGCCAGCCAGATCGGCGTGATGATGGAGGTTCAGTTTAAGAGCGGCATCCATTCTGACCGCATTGCCGCCATCGGTATCTCCAACCAGCGCGAGACCACGGTGGTGTGGGATCGCATAAGCGGCCAACCCATCTATAACGCCATCGTGTGGCAATGCCGTCGCACCGCCCCTCTGATCGACGAGCTGGTCGAGCAGGGCGCAGAAGAGCTGGTGCGCTCCCGCACGGGGCTTACGCTCGACCCGTATTTCTCGGCCTCCAAGGTGCAGTGGATTCTCGATAACGTCGACGGTGCGCGTGAGAGCGCGGCGGCGGGCGACCTCATGTTCGGCACCATCGACACCTGGCTCATCTACAACCTCACCGGCGGTCAGGTCTTTGCCACCGACTACACCAATGCCAGCCGCACCGCGCTCTTTAATATCCATGCGCTCGATTGGGACGACGATCTGCTGGCACTTTTCGACATCCCGCGTTCCATGATGCCCGAGGTTCGTTGGAGCTCGGGCGACTACGGCCGCGTCGCGAGCGACATCATGACCAACATGCCACCCATCATGGGCGTGGCGGGCGATCAGCAGGCGTCGCTGTTCGGCCACTGCTGCTTCCATCCCGGCCAGACCAAAAACACCTATGGCACGGGCTGCTTTATGCTCATGAACACCGGCGACGAGATCGTCGAATCCAAGAATGGCCTGGTCTCCACCATCGGTATCGCTGCGGACGGCAAAGTCAGCTATGCGCTCGAGGGCTCTATTTTTGCCGCCGGCTCAACGATGAACTGGCTTCGCAACAACATGGGCATCATCTCGAGCGTGAGCGAGTCGGCACAACTCGCCGCTTCGATTAGCGACAACGAGGGCTGCTACTTCGTTCCCGCCTTTGCGGGTTTGGGTGCTCCCTGGTGGGACCCGCATGCTCGCGGTATCGTGTGCGGTCTGACCGGCGCCTCGAGCCGTGCGACTGTCGTACGTGCCGCCTGCGAATCCATGGCATATCAGAGCTACGACGTGCTGCGCGCCATGGAGCAGGACGTGGGGCTTTCGATTGAGCGCCTGTCTGTCGATGGCGGTGCCTCGCGCAACGAGTTCATCATGCAATTCCAGGCCGATCTGCTGGATATCCCCGTGCTGCAGTGCGAGACGGTGG
Source organism: uncultured Collinsella sp. (assembly GCA_902478825.1). Classification (GTDB taxonomy): domain Bacteria; phylum Actinomycetota; class Coriobacteriia; order Coriobacteriales; family Coriobacteriaceae; genus Collinsella. The sequence goes on along the minus strand of CABSMK010000007.1, from coordinate 15,563 downwards.
AGACCACGGCGATCGGTGCCGCGTACTTGGCGGGCCTTGCCGTCGGCTATTGGGAGGACCTGGAGGAGCTGGAGCAAAACGCCCAGATCGTTAAGACCTTCCTTCCCCATATGTCCGCCGAGCGCCGTGAGAGCAATCTCGCTGGTTGGCGTGATGCCGTCAAGCGCTCGCTCAGTGCTGCACAGTAGGGCTGCGATGGGCTGCTCGATACAACAAACCGTTAAACTTATGCACGGCGCGCGGCAACAACATCGCCATGCGCCTTGTCAGCAAGGCCATCTTCCGGCCGCAACGAAAGGGGCAATCAACCCATGACCGTCACCTACGATACGTCCCGTGTGACCCTTGTCGATCACCCGCTCGTCCAGCATAAGCTGTCGATTCTGCGCGACAAAAACACCGGCACCAACCAGTTTCGCCAGCTCGTGCGCGAACTCGCACTTTTTGACGGCTACGAGGCCATGCGCGACCTGCCCATGGAAGACGTCGAAGTCGAGACCCCCATCACCACCGCAACGTTTAAGCAGCTCGCCGGCAAAAAGCTCGCCATCGTTCCCATTCTGCGTGCAGGCCTTGGCATGGTCGATGGCATCCTCGACTTGGTACCCTCCGCTCGCGTGGGCCACATCGGTATGGAGCGCGACGAGGTTACCCACGAGCCGCATGAGTATTACTGCAAGATGCCCAAGGATATCGACCAGCGCATCTGCCTGGTCGTCGACCCCATGCTCGCCACGGGCGGTTCGGCCGAGATGGCCATCAGCTACCTGCGCGAGCGCGGTGTCAAGGACATCCGCATGCTGTGCATCGTCGCGGCCCCCGAGGGCCTCAAGTCGCTGACTGAGAAGGACCCCGATGTGCATATCTATACCTGCGCCATCGACGACCATCTCAACGAGGCCGCCTACATCGTTCCCGGCCTGGGCGACGCCGGCGACCGCATCTACGGCACGCTGTAATCTCTGGGCCATACCGGCCAACGTCGAAAATACGAAGAAATGGTGCGCGCGGGCGAGCAAAAGACGTCCACGCGCACTCCTGTTAACGGACGTTTTGCCCTGCAGGGTTCGAGAAAAACGTATTACCGTACCTGCGGCATAAAGAAGGTCTTAAGAAAACGAACAGGTGCGTATTAACCGATGCTTTTTCGGTTGTACTTTAGCGATTGGCTCGTACAATAGTCACCAATGTTTGGCGGGAACTGTCCTGTGAGGCGTTAAAAAGGAAAGTGAGGACGCCAGTGTTTCAGATAGCCGATCTGCTCGCTATCGTTGCAGGCGCCATCGCGGGCGCAATTGCCTTCCTTCCCTTTGTCTTTACGCTCAAGCCGGTTCTTGACGATAAACAGAATGCGGACATGCTCAAGGGTATGGTGAGTCTCGCGGTCTCGGCAATCGCGTTGCTTGTCTTTACCTTGGTTGTGTTTGTGTTGTTCGGAGAGGCATTTCGCATGTTCCTCCTGGGCGAGGCGATCGGCTTCGTGGCCTTTATGGCCGCCTGCGCGGTTCGCGTCGCCAAGGCGCTGCGAGATCCTCATGAGGTCGAAAGGTAAGTCGTGGAAATTTTTGAAAAGCTGCCTGATGAGATTAATCATCTGGTCAGCGAGTTCAGCTCCACCCCTGTCGTGGGCGATCTGAGCTGCGGCATCACGCAGTACTCGTTTTGGCTGATCGTCTCCACGATCGTGCTCCTGATCGTCCTGGCCGTGTTCAAGAAGAAGCAGACCCTGGTCCCCAAGGGCTTCTTCGTCAACGGTTTCGAGTACATCATCGAGTACGTCGAGAACGATATCGGCAAGGGCGTCGTGGGTGAGAACTGGAAGAAGCACTTCCCGTTCCTGTGCTCGCTTTTCCTGTTCATCCTGATCAATAACATGATCGGCCTGATCCCGGGAATGAAGCCCGGCACCGGTGCAATCGGCTCCACCGCCGCGCTCGCCATCTTCGCCTTCGTGTACTTCATCTACTACGGATGCAAGGCTCACGGCGTGATCGGCTACATCAAGAGCCTCGCTCCGCAGGGCGTGAGCTTCCCGATGAACGTGCTCGTGTGGGTCGTCGAGCTTTTCTCGACCTTCCTGCGCCTCATCACGCTCGCCGTCCGTCTGTTCTGCAACATGTTCGCAGGACACGTGGTCATGGGCTCGTTCGCCATCATGGCGAGCATGTTCATGCAGCCGCTGCTTCAGCAGGTTTCCGCGGCCCACGCCGTCGGCGCCCTGCCTTCGCTGGCCTGGCTTGCCATTCTCATCCTGATCTATGCGATCGAGCTTGTGGTCGGCGCCATCCAGGCTTACGTCTTCACGGTCCTTACCGCCGTGTATGTCTCCGAGGCAGAGGAGGTCGCGGAGGAGGAGTAGTCTTCTGTTCGCGCCTTAAAGGTAAGGCAATTCGTTAAACCGCCGGTGCCCGTACCCATGGAGCCCGGCAGTTATAAAAAGGTTATCCTGCGTGAAATAAGACACGCACGACAAAGGAGGAATCGTGGGAGTTATCGGTTACGGTCTCGGTGTTATCGGCGCTGGTCTTGCTATCGGCCTGTCTGCTCTGGGTGCTACGGGTGCTATGGCCCGTCAGCCTGAGGTCCAGGGCCGCGTGTTCACCGTCTTCATCATGGGCTCCGCTTTCGGCGAGGCTCTGGCTCTGATCGGCTTCGTTGTCGCGCTGATCGTTAAATAGCACGGAGCGTCAAGTATGAATCTTTCATCCCAGAAGAGCGCGATCGCACTCTCCGCGTCCGCGGCCGCGCTGCTCATGCCGGTTTCCGCGTTCGCCGAGGACGGCGCCGCCGGTGCGGACATCCTCATCCCTAAGATGGCGGAGTTCATCCCGGCGCTTATCGCCTTCCTGATTATCTGGATCGTGCTGGCCAAGGTCGCCCTGCCGGGCATCATGAAAACCATGGAGGAGCGCGGCAAGAAGATCGAGGAGAGCCTCGACGAGGCCGAGAAGACCAAGCAGGAGGCTATCGCCAAGCGCGCTGAGTCCGACTCGATCGTCACCGACGCCCGTCGTCAGGCTGCCGACATCGTTCTCGAGGCCCGTAAGGACGCCGAGTCCGAGCGTGCCCGTATCATCGAGGCTGCTCACAAGGAGGCCGAGGAGATCATCGCCAAGGCCCATACGACCGTCGAGGACGAGCGCAAGTCCATCTACGCCGGTGCCGCGAGCTCCATCGCCGACCTGTCCGTTGCCGTCGCCACCAAGATCGTGGGCGAGGCACTCGAGGACGATGCCGAGCAGAAGAAGCTCATCGAGCGCTACATCCAGGAAGCAGGTAGCCTGAATGCCGACTAGCCGCTATCAGGACAAGGTGCTCGAGACCTACGCGCGTTCCCTTTTGGAAGCCGCCAAGGCCGAGAACCATGTGTTCGAGGACCTCGAGATGATCGAGCGCTTGGCTTCTGCCAGCCCCGAGATCATCGCCGTGCTCGACACCATGTCCAAGCGCGACCAGCTCGACCTTCTTCCCAAGGTGGCAGCTGCCTTTAAGTATGTTGCCGAGGAAGACGAGGATGTAGTGGGCGTGACCGTCACCACGGCGATCCCGCTCGACGACGAGCTGCGTCAAACCATCACTAAGAAATGCGAGCAGGACTTCGGCCGCAAGGTATTCCTTATCGAGCAGGTCGACCCGTCTATCGTGGGCGGCCTGGTGCTCGAGGCCCGCGGCGAGCGTCGTGACATTTCCGTCAAGACGCAGCTGCGCATCGCGCAGGAGACCCTCGCAAACTCTGCTAATTCGTACGGAGGTGAAGCCTAATGTCCGAAACCCTCAATGCCCAGGATATCGCCAAGAAACTGCAGGAGCAGCTCACGAGCCTCTCCGCGACGGTCGATACGCATGAGGTTTCAACGGTCGACGAGGTAGGCGACGGCATCGCGCGCGTCTCCGGCCTCAAGAGCGCCATGGCAGGCGAGCTTCTGGAGTTCAAGAGCTCCGATACCGGTGAGACCGTCTTCGGCCTTGCCCAGAACCTTGACCGTGACGAGGTCGGCGCCGTTCTGTTCGGTGCCGTCGACTCCATCAAGGAAGGCGACGAGTGCCGCACCACTGGCCGCGTTATGGATATCCCCGTGAGCCGTGCCATGCTCGGCCGCGTCGTCAATCCGCTCGGCCAGCCCATCGACGGCCTGGGCGACATCGTCGCTACGCACCGTCGCCCCATCGAGTTCAAGGCTCCCGGCGTCATCGATCGTACCCCGGTGTGCGAGCCGGTTCAGACCGGTCTGCTCGCTATCGACTCCATGGTGCCTATTGGCCGCGGTCAGCGTGAGCTCATCATCGGTGACCGTAAGACCGGTAAGACCGCCATCGCCATCGACGCTATCCTCAACCAGCGCGGCAAGGGCATGGTCTGCATCTATGTCGCCATCGGCCAGAAGGCCTCCACGGTTGCCAACATCCGCGAGACCCTCGCTCAGCACGGTGCGCTCGACTACACCATCATCGTTTCGGCCACCGCTGCCGATTCCGCCCCTATGCAGTACATCGCGCCTATGGCCGGTGCCGCTATTGGCGAGTTCTTTATGTACAACGGCGAGGACGGCAAGCCCGCCAGCGAGACCAACCCCGGCGGCCACGTGCTCGTCATCTACGATGACCTGTCCAAGCAGGCTGTGGCCTACCGTCAGATGTCGCTGACGCTGCATCGTCCGCCCGGACGCGAGGCCTATCCTGGCGACATCTTCTACCTGCACTCTCGTCTGCTCGAGCGTGCCGTCAAGATGTCCAAGAAGAACGGTTACGGCTCCATGACGGCACTGCCGATCATCGAGACCCAGGACGGCGACGTCTCGGCCTACATTCCGACCAACGTCATTTCCATTACCGATGGTCAGATCTACCTGCAGTCCGAGCTCTTCTTCCAGGGTCAGCGCCCGGCAGTCGACGTGGGTATCTCCGTGTCCCGCGTCGGTGGCGATGCGCAGACCAAGGCCATGAAGCAGGTCGCCGGCAACCTCCGTCTGGACCTCGCTTCCTATCAGGAGCTCGCTGGCTTTACGCAGTTCGGCTCCGACCTCGACGAGGCTACTCAGAAGCAGCTGACCCACGGTGCTCGCATGACCGAGCTCCTGAAGCAGCCGCGTTACAAGCCGTTTGAGGTTGGCGAGCAGATCGTTACGCTGTTCGCTGGCAACGAGGGCTTCCTGGATGACCTGGAGATCGCCGACGTGCTGCCTTTCCGTGCCGAGCTCATCGAGTACATGGACAATGGCTTTGGTTCGCTGCTCGACAAGGTTCGCGCCAAGAAGATCGATGATGACACCAAGGCTGAGCTCTTGCGCGTCATCGGCGACTTCAAGCAGCAGTTCATGGCCAAGCACCATTCGGATGTTTCTGGATCAGAGGAGAACTAAGCCCCATGGCCAACCTTCGCGACATTAAGAAGCGAATCTCCTCGGTTACCACGACCAAGCAGATCACGCGCACGATGGAGATGGTCTCTACGGCCAAGATTCGTCGTGCCCTCGATCGCTCCAAGCAGGCCGAGCCCTATAAGGAGGCGCTGACCGACGTCATGTTGACGGTCGCCGGCGACGCCTCCTGTTCGGGCACCGATCCCATGCTGCAGAAGCATGAGAGCGTCAAGCATGGCCTGATTGTCGTTATTGCCTCGGACCGCGGCCTTGCCGGCGGTTTCAATACGACGGTGGAGCGCACGGCCGAAAAGCTCGCCGCTTCTTGGGCGAACGACGGCATCGAATGCGAGATCATCGCGTGCGGGCGTAAGCCGGCCACGTATTTCCGTGACCGCGCAAACGTCGTCATGCACTTTGAGGGCAACTCCTCTGAGCCCGATTTCAATCAGGCCCGCATGATCTCCTCTCATATCTGCGATGCGTATCGTGCCGGTGAGCTTGACCGTGTCGAGCTTGTCTACCACCACGCCAAGAACCGCGTGGATCAGGAGCTTCGCGTCGAGCATCTGTTGCCGCTCGACCCCGAGATGATCGCTATGGCCCACGGTCCGCGTAAGAACGAGACCGACGCCCCTAAGCGCATCTCGTCCACGTTCGAGTTCGTGCCCTCTCCCGAGCATGTTCTCGGCAAGCTTGTGCCGTCTTATATCCTGACGGTCATCTACCAGGCCCTGATCGATTCGGCGGCTGCCGAGCAGGGTGCACGCCGCAAGGCCATGCACTCCGCGACGGAAAACGCCACCGCGATCATCTCGACCCTTACCCGCACGTATAGTCGCGTGCGCCAGGCTTCGATCACGACCGAGATTAACGAGATCGTCGGCGGAGCCTCAGCATTGGAGGAACAGTAATGGCTAATAACACCGTAAAGCTTGCGGTCGAGGAAGCCACCAAGAAGACGACTGCCGGTGATGGTCGCATCGTGCGAATCATCGGCCCTGTCGTCGACGTCAAGTTTGACGGCGCGGTGCCCCCGATCTACAACGCGCTCACGGTCGAGGCCGAGACCCCGATCGGTCATCTGAGCACGATCCTCGAGGTCGAGAGCCAGCTTCCGGGCGGCGTCGTCCGCACGGTCGCCATGTCCTCGACCGACGGCCTGCAGCGCGGCCTCATCGCCACCGATACCGGTGAGCCCATGAAGATGCCCGTTGGTCCCAAGACGCTCGGCCGCATTTGGAACGTCATGGGCAAGCCCGTCGACGGCAAGCCCATGCCCGAGGTGGAGGAGTTCTACCCCATCCACCATGCAGCGCCCCGTTTCGACGAGCTCACCACCAAGACCGAGATCTTCGAGACCGGCATCAAGGCCGTCGACCTGCTCGAGCCCTACATCCGCGGCGGCAAGACAGGTCTGTTCGGCGGCGCCGGCGTCGGCAAGACCGTTCTGATCCAGGAGCTCATCAACAACCTCGCCCAGGAGCACGGCGGCACCTCGGTGTTCACCGGCGTCGGCGAGCGTACCCGCGAGGGCACCGACCTGTTCCTCGAGATGAGCGAGTCTGGCGTTATCGACAAGACCTGCTTGGTCTATGGTCAGATGAACGAGCCGCCCGGAGCGCGTCTGCGCATCGGTCTGGCCGGCCTTACCACCGCTGAGTACTTCCGCGATCGCGGCCAGGACGTTCTGCTGTTCATCGACAACATCTTCCGCTTCTCCCAGGCAGGTTCCGAGGTTTCCGCACTGCTGGGCCGTATGCCTTCCGCCGTTGGTTACCAGCCCACGCTGGCAACCGAGATGGGCGACCTCCAGGAGCGCATTACCTCGACCAAGACGGGCTCCATTACCTCCGTCCAGGCTGTCTACGTCCCCGCAGACGACCTGACCGACCCGGCGCCTGCCACGACGTTTACGCACCTCGACGCCACCACGGTTCTTTCGCGTAGCATTTCGTCGCTCGGCCTGTTCCCGGCTATCGACCCGCTCGCATCTTCCTCCGACGCTCTCGATCCCTCGATTGTCGGCGAGGAGCACTACCGTGTCGCCGTCAAGGTCCAGGAGCTCCTGCAGGAGTACTCCGACCTTCAGGACATCATCGCCATTCTGGGTATGGACGAGCTGTCCGAGGAGCAGCGCCTTACGGTCAACCGTGCCCGTAAGATTCAGCAGTTCCTCTCGCAGTCCTTCCACGTCGCCGAGAAGTTCACCGGCAACCCCGGTGTCTACGTCCGCGTCGAGGATACCGTCCGCTCTTTCGCCGAGATTGTCGACGGCAAGGCCGATGACCTGCCCGAGCAGGCTTTCCGCTATGCTTCCACGATTGAGGACGTGCGCGAGCGCGCCCGCAAGATGGGGGAGAAGTAGGTTATGCGTATCCGCATCGTGTGCCCCGTGAGCTGCGCCTATGAGGGCGACGCTGCGTTTGTGTCGATTCCGTCCACGGATGGCGAGTTTGGCGTTCTGCCTGCTCACTCCAGCGAGATCTGCACGATCGACCGCGGTTACGTTCGCGTTTCCGATAAGGCCATGGGCACTGTCGACCACACGTTTGCCGTGGCCGGCGGCTATGCCCAGGTTGCGGACGATGTCGTGACCGTTCTCGCCGAGCGCGCTTGCGATTTGGCGACCGTCGATGCCGACAAGCTTAAAGCTGATATTCAAGGTTTTGAAGAGAAGCTGGGTAATTTGTCGGAGGATGATGCACGCCGCGCCTACCTCTATAATGAAATCGCATGGTGTAAGCTCAAGCTTGCCCAATAGTCAAACGATTTAGCGTTCGACCATTTGCGAACACATCATGCCCGGGATGGCCCAGCCACCCCGGGCATGCTTTTTGAAAGGGTAGACCTTGGATATTATCCGCGTTGAGGGTGGCCACGCCATCGGAGGCTCCGTGCCCGTCTCGGGTGCCAAGAACTCCGCGCTCAAACTCATGGCGGCAACGCTTCTGGCGCCGGGCAAGACGACGCTGCAGAACGTGCCCGATATTTCCGATGTCCACGTGATGGGCAAGGTGCTCAAAGGCATGGGCGCTACGATCGATGTTCTCGACGAACACACGCTCGAGATTGATACCTCTCAGGTCGATTCATGGGAGGCCCCCTACGAGCTCGTCGCCAAGATGCGCGCTTCCACCGCCGTCATGGGACCCCTGCTGGGCCGCTTCCATCGCGCCAAAATTGCCATGCCGGGCGGCTGCAACCTGGGTGCTCGCAAGATCGATATGCACATTCTTGGTCTTGAGGCCCTGGGCGTTGAGTTCGATACCGCCCACGGTTACATCAACGCTAATGCGCCCCAAGGTCTGCGCGGTACCACCGTCACGCTCGAGTTCGCCAGCGTCGGTGCGACCGAGAACCTCATCATGGCCTCTGTGCGCGCACAGGGCACCACGGTTATCGATAATGCCGCCCGCGAGCCCGAGATCGTCGATCTCGCTAACATGCTCAACGAGATGGGCGCCAAGATTGTTGGCGCCGGTACGCCCGTCGTGACTATCGAAGGCGTGGAAGAGCTCCATCCCGTTACCCATCGCGTGGTGGGCGACCGCATCGAGGCCGGTACCTTTATCGTTGCCGGTGCGTTGATGGCCGACGATCGCGGTGTCGACGTCACGGGTTTTTGCCCCATTCACTTGGGCATGGTGCTCAAGAAGATGGAGCTCATGGGTATCGACTGCGAGCGCGTCGAAGATGGCGTCCATGTGAACCGTGCCGAGCGTATCAAGCCGGTCGACATCCAGACGCTTCCGTTCCCCGGTTTCCCGACCGACATGCAGGCGCAGATTATGGTGCTCTCCGCCCTTGCCGACGGCAGTTCCGTTATTACCGAAAATATCTTCGAGAATCGCTTTATGTTTGCCTCTGAGCTGGTGCGCATGGGTGCCGACATTCGTATCGAGAGCCATCATGCCATGATTCATGGCGTCAAGGGCTTCTCGGGTGCACAGGTTACCTCGCCCGATCTGCGTGGCGGAGCGGCCCTCGTCGTAGCGGGCTTGATCGCCGACGGGACGACCGAGGTTTCGGCCATCCATCACATCAAGCGCGGCTACGAGCAGTTTGTCGAAAAGCTGCAGGCGCTCGGCGCGCATGTCGAGCATGCTACCGTCCCCGATCCCGTCATCTACTAATACAGGTTGCCTATGTTTAATAAAAAGCCCCTCGCGGATACCACCGCCCGAAGACCCTCAACTGGTGCGCAGGCCAAGATCTACAGTCGCGATAACGTGGCTCGCTATTCCGAGCGCGCTCGTCAACGTCGTCGTAGCCACACGATTCGTCACGTCGCGCTCATTGTCGTGCTTGGCGTGCTGCTGAGTGCCACTACCGCTGCCGGCCTGTGGTTTGCCACCATTATGGGCAAGCTCGGCGATTCCAATGTCATTACCGACAATCTGCGTCGGGTTCTGGTTGACACCGATGAGGCAAAGGATCCGTTCTACGTGCTGCTTCTTGGCACCGACGGCCGTCCGGGCGAGGATACGTATCGTGCCGACTCGATTATCCTGGCACGCATCGACCCCACGCAAAAGCAGGCGACGCTCATTTCCGTTCCGCGCGACACCAAGGTCGAGTACAAGGGCGAGACCATGAAGATCAACGCCTGCCATACCGTTGGCGGCGCCGAGGCCATGGTCGAGGCGGTCAACGAGCTGTGCGGTGTTCAGATTTCCCACTATGCCGAGGTCAGCTTCGACGGTATGCAGGCGCTGATTGATTCGGTTGGCGGTATCGACATTAACGCAACCGATGATGTTGACGACCCCGAGCACCTGGATATTAAGATTACCGCTGGCCAGCAGCATATGGACGGTGCCACCGCCCTTACCTATGCCCGCTGCCGCTACACCTATGCCGACGGCGATTACACGCGCATGCGCCACCAGCGCCAGGTGCTTGGCGCCCTTGCCAACCAGATTCTCAATAACTTCGATGCCACGAAGATCTTTGGCCTGGTTAATTCGCTGTCCGATATGCTCGTAACCGATATGAGCGTTCAGGATATCGTGGCTACGGTCAACGCCATGCGCGGTATGGATGTCGACGGTATCTACTCGGCCAACCTGCCCTCGTACGCCGACGACAGCACCATGATCGACGGTGTGAGCTACGTCTTTGTCTACGAGGACGAGCTCAAGGAAATGATGGAGCGCGTCGATGCCGGCAAGGATCCCAAGGGTCCCAACACCATGGGTCTTTCCGATGGTTCCAGCTCTACGATTGGCGACCTGAACAACAACACGTCTGACGATTACGCAAACGGTACCGCAACCTCATCGGTCAGCTCTGACGATTCCGATGACTCAAGCGATTCAAGCGATTCGGACTACTACGAAGAGCCCACCGGCGACGGCAACGGCTACGAAGCTAACTACTAGAGTTACGGCGTTTTACCAAACGCCGTAACGACTCGACGCTGCGCGGGCCGCATTTGGACAATCTGACGTTCAACTTCAAGGGCGCGACCAGAAGGTCAGCGCCCTTTCGCTTCACGTCACCTTGTCTCAAATGCGACCCGCTCGCTGTCGTTGCCAAAACATCGGCGTTGCCGGAACACTTGGCACTTGGGGACGTTCCTTTTGTGCCGGCAGTTTGGGACACTCCTTGCGTTAAGAGGCTGGCGTGCGTCAACCTGTTCACATTGCAGCAAAAAAATCGCCCCGTTCTCGGTTGAGGACGGGGCGATTCGTCTTTCGGACTTGTGCAGCCAGGCTTATGCAAAGCGGGCGACGAGCTCCTGGAGCACATCGGTCATCTTGACGAGCGAACTGACCGGGACGAACTCGTTGACGCCGTGGTAGCAATAGCCGCCGGTGGAAAGGTTGGGGCAGGGCAGACCGCGGAACGACAGCTGCGCGCCGTCGGTGCCGCCGCGAATCGGCAGCACTTGGGGCTCAACGCCGCAGGCAAGGTAGGCTTCCTTGGCAACATCAATAAGCTCGGGATAGTCACGAACGATCTCGGCCATATTTCGATACTGCTGCTTAATCTCGACCGTCACACGCTCCTCACCCAGACGCTGGTTGAGCATCGAGGCGGCGGCATCAATAAGGTCGAGTTTCTGCTGGAACTTGGCGGCGTCATGGTCGCGGACGATATAGCGCGCTGTGGCGTGATCGACGGTCGCAGATACACCCTCAAGGTGATAAAAGCCCTCGTAGCCTTCCGTATACTCCGGGCGCTGCACGTAGGGGAGCAACGCGTTGAAGTCGCAGAACAGATTGCCTGCGTTGACCATACGACCCTTAGCGTCGCCCGGGTGGATGGACTGGCCCTCAAAGCGGACGGTCGCCTCGGCGGCGTTAAAGCACTCCCACTCCAGCTCGCCGATGGGGCCGCCGTCGACCGTGTAGGCGTACTTGCAGCCAAAGGTATCGATATCCAACAGCTCGGCTCCGTGGCCGATCTCCTCGTCAGGGCAGAAGCAAATGCCGAGTGCGGGATGGGGCAGAGAAGGGTCCTGAGCGATACGCGCGACAAGCGACATGATCTCGGCGACGCCTGCCTTGTCGTCTGCGCCCAGCAGCGTGGTGCCGTCGCTGCAGACCAGGTCCTCACCCGCGAGGTCATTCAGGGCGGGAAGCTTGGCGGTACTCATGGCAACGGGTTTACCGTCAACCGTGCCGCAGACCAGGTTGCCGCCTTCGTAGTGCACGATGTGCGGCTTCACGCCGGCGCCCGGTGCAACTTCGGTGGTGTCGAGATGGGCGATCAGGCCCAGGGCGGGCTTGTCCTCAGCGCCCGCACTTGCTGGGATATGCGCGCAGACATAGGCGTGCTCGGTCACGTGGGCATCTTCCGCACCAAGCTCGCGCAGTTCTTCAGCCAGTACGTTGGCAAGGTCAAACTGAACGGCGCTCGAGGGTACCTGGTCGCAGTTTGCATCCTCGGACTGCGTGTTGATCTGGACGTAGCGCAAAAAGCGCTCGAGGACATCGGGGCTCGTGGTGGTGTTTTCCATAAAGACCGCTCCAATCTTGGTTGTCGTGTGCAACAAGAACTCTAGCACGGTATGCCACGGCATACCATGACGCTTGGATGGGGTAGAATCAGCCATTGAATGCAGAAGGGACGGAAGATCATGGATACGACAAATAGCTCGCGCGAACTACATCTGACGGTGGCGAACGAAGACTACTTGGAGTGCATGGTTCGCATTGAAAGCGAAGAGGGGGAAACCAACGGCGTGCGATCGGTCGACATCGCGCAGCGCCTTGGCGTCTCCAAGGCATCGGTCAATAAAGCGGTTTCGGCGCTCAAGGCATCCGAACTTGTCGAGCAATCGCACTACGGCAAGGTAGTCCTGACCGATCGCGGCCGCGAGGTTGGTACGGCTATCTGGTACCGTCATCGCCTCATCCGCACGTTTTTGGTTCAGGAGCTCGGTGTCGAATTTGAGCGAGCCGATTCCGAGGCCTGCATGATGGAGCATGCGCTTTCCGAGGACACGATGAACCGCTGGCTCGCCTATCTCGAAAAGCAGGGAATCAGCGTCGAGGAATAGCGGGATATATATGGATACGAGTTATTACAACCGCTTTGGTGCCGAGGAACTTACGCGCCGCTTGTCGAGCGAGACCTTGTTGGCGCAGGGCCCCATGGGCAGTGTTCTGTTGAGTGAGTACGATGCCGCCGACATTCCACCGGCGTTTTGGAATCTGGCAGAGCCGCAGACCGTTTCTCGTATCCATCGCTTGTATGTCGCCGCCGGCGCGCAGGTGCTCATTACCAACACCTTTCAGGCATCGAGCTATGCCCTCAAGCACGACCAAATTGCGCCGTCCGTGGCGGAGGTCAATCGCGGGGCCGTCGACGATGCCCGCCAGGCGCACCCTCAGCTGCTGCTGGGCTCGATGGGCCCGATCGGTATTGAGTGGTTTGCCGAGGACTCTGCCGAGTATCGTGAAATCCGAGGCATTGCGCGCGAACAGGCGCACGCCTTGCTCAATGCCGGCGTTGACGGTCTGCTGATCGAGACGGTGACTTCTATCCGTAATTTGCAGCCCATGCTTGCCGGCGCCCGAGATGCCGCCGACGGCATGCCTGTTCTGGTGAGTTTTGTCGTTGACGATAAAGGCGACCTGTTGGGCGATGGCCTCAACATCGAGGCAGCCGTTTTGTACGCTGAAAAACACGGCGCAAACTCGGTTGGTGTTAATTGCTGTTCGCTTGCGGCCGCGAACGCGGCGGTGCCCAGGATGGTTGCATCGGCGACTACTCCCGTCACGGTGCGTCCCAACGTAGGCGATCCGGTCCAGACTCAGGATGGCCCCGTATGGCACGAGAACCCCGAAGCTTTCGCGCGCGCATGCATCGAATGGGGACATGCCGGTGCCGCAATGGTGGGCAGTTGCTGTGGAACCACGGCAATCACTACGGCCGCGATGGCCGAGGCGCTCGATATATAAAGGGCAAACCGCTCCATACGGGGCGGTTTTTTTTATTGCTTGCATGTCCTCGGCAGCATTTGCCCAAATGGTGAATGCTGGTGCCGGCAGGTTGCCGAGTGCATGTTGCGGGTATACCCCATGCGTACCATGATCCAAACACTGTGAGGTGTCTGCGCGTGTGCGCGATAATTCATTTTGGAACTGACGGTTGGCGCGCTCGCGTCGATGAGGACTTCACTGCCGATAACGTTGCCCGTATCGCCGATGCCGTCGGCGAGTTGTGGCAAAAGACCAATCCGGGCAAAACGGTATATATAGGGTTCGACACCCGGCCCCTGGCGCGCGAGTTCGCTGAGCTTGCGGCGGGCGTGCTAGCAGCGCACGGGCTAGACGCCGTGCTCGCTTCGCGACCTGTCCCGACCCCTGCCCTTACGTGGGCGGCGGCTTATGACGGTGGGGCGTGCGGCGCGCTCATGGTGACGGGGTCCCATCATCCGCAGGGCTATCTGTGCCTCAAGATTCGCATGGGTGACGGCTCGACCGCCAACCAGGATGTCATCGAAGAGCTCGAAGAGACTATGGCTCCCGAGCCAATGGGGATCGAGGGGCAATATCGCACCGCGGATATCATTCCTGACTATATGCAGGCGGTGGCATCGTTTGTCGATGCCGAAGCCATCCGCGCCGCGCACCTGCGCGTGGTCGTCGATCCCATGGGCGGCGCAGCCCAGGGCTATCTAGCCGACTTGCTGCGCGAGCTTGGCGTTGAGGTGCACGAGATTCACGCCGGGCAGGCGTCTGACCAAGAAGATATCTGCCCCGACCCCGTTGAACCGTGGGTGGACGCTTGCGAGCGCACGGTTATCGAGGACGGAGCTTGCGCTGGCCTGGTGACCGACGGCGACGCCGACCGTATCGGCGCGGTTGACGAGCGCGGCAGATATATACATCCGCATCAGATCATGGCGCTCGTTTTGGGCGACTTGGTTCAATTTCGTAATTTGGAGGGGCGCGTCGTCGTCAATCTTTCATGCTCGACGCTCGTGCGTCGCATTGCCGAGGCGCTTGGCTGCCGCGTGACCGTCAAACCAGTCGGTTTCAAATATATAGCGGCGGAGATGAAGAAGGGCGGCGTCCTCATGGGCGGCGAAGAAGCCGGTGGTATCGGCATCGCCGCGCATATGCCCGAGCGCGATGGAATCCTCGCCTGTCTGATTCTGTGTGAGCTTATGGCAAAGACGGACGCGCCTTTGGGCGTTCTGGTCGACCAACTCGAGGACAGTTTTGGTAAGACGAGTTACGGTCGACGCGATTTGCGCCTTGAGGCCGAAGATGCCGAAACGTTACGAACCCTGCTGCCGGGCGTAAACCCCAAGTCGATTTGTGGCAAGGTGCCGCAAAACGTTAGTCATATGGATGGCTTGCGTTTGGCATTCGAGGATGACACGTGGCTGCTGGTCCGTCCTAGCGGGACCGAACCGGTGGTGCGCGTCTACGCCGAGGGGTTCTCGGTGGAAGAACGTGACGAGTTGCTCGATGCTGGCTGTGCTTTAGCTAGGGGAACGTATCCGCTTTAACCATGAGACTGCCTTATATAAAGAGATGCTCGGCGAGCGGTAGGTAACGGCTGGCAAACGTTAGTCGGATTCCAAGATGTGTGGGAAATGTGTACGCCCAGATTCCCGCCCGCGGGGCCCCTCCGGTCTGGCAATATATCTCCTTGCCGCGCGGCCCGGTGCAACCGGATCAGCCGCGCAGGCGTGCACCTTGAGAACCGGATACTGCGAGGATGGACACTTCGAGTGTC
>CABSMK010000006.1 GCA_902478825.1 uncultured Collinsella sp. | reverse complement strand
CAACAGCGAAGAGCCTATCGAGATCTATGGTTTTGAGGACGGCTACCAGGGCCTTATCTACAGCAGATTCCGTGTCATGACTCCCGCCGATTTTAGCGGCATCCTCACCCGCGGCGGCACCATTCTGGGCACGAGCCGTACGCCATTCAAGCGCCTGGACACTCCCGAGGCCGACGGCGTCGAGAAGGTGCCGGCGATGGTCCACACCTATCATAAGCTGCAGCTCGACTGCCTGTTTATGCTGGGCGGCAACGGCTCCACCAAGACCGCCAACCGCCTGCGCGAAGAGGGCCTCAACGTTATCGCCCTGCCCAAGACCATCGATAACGACACCTGGGGCACCGAGTTGACGTTTGGCTTTACGAGCGCCATCGACGTCGCTACCAAGTGCATCGACGACATTCACACCACCGCCTCAAGTCACGGCCGCGTGTTCGTTATCGAGATCATGGGTCACAAGGTTGGCTGGATTCCGCTGTATGCCGGCGTCGCGGGCGGCGCAGATGTCATCTTGATTCCCGAGATTCCCTACGACATGGATAACGTCATCAAGACCATCGAGCATCGCATGGAGACCGGCAGCCGCTTTACTATCGTGGCCGTCGCCGAGGGCGCTATCTCCAAGGAGGACGCGGCGCTGCCCAAGAAGGAGTACAAGAAGAAGCTCGCCGAGCGCACGAGCCCGTCAATCGTGTACGACATCGCCAAGGAGATCGAGGCCAAGACCGGTCGCGAGACCCGCGTCGCCATCCCCGGCCACACGCAGCGCGGCGGCCAGCCCGACGCCCAGGACCGCATCTTTGCGACCCAGTGCGGCGTCGAGGCAGCGCTCGGCTGCCTGCGCGGCGAGTTTGGCTACATGATTGCCCTGCGCGACGGCAAGATGTGCCACATGCCGCTCGAGGATGTCGCCGGCAAGCTCAAGTTTGTCGATCCCCAGAGTGATCTGGTGCGCGAGGCCAAGGCGCTGGGCATCAGCTTCGGCGACGAATAGCCTCGGCTGGAACCGCCCCCATCGGAGCCCCCAGGGCTTACCTCCCAAATCGTCCTCGGACATGTCAGGACCCCGCCGTGTGCTTCGCGCGGCGGGATCCTTCCGTCCTGCGGAAAGATTTGGGAGGTAAGCCCTGGGGCCTCCTGCGGTAACTAGGGAGGCCGTGGCTATTCGTCTTCTTGCTGCGGGTGCCTGGGGTAGGATGCGGCGTGCATTTTTGGGAGTATTCAGCAGCCGAGGGTGCCTGCATACTGGATTTTGGGCGAAAGGCAGGCACCATGGGCCGCATCCTGTAAAAAAACGAGCGGCTCTAGAGGCGTTGGGACTCAGAATCGGGGCTTTCAGCGCGGTTTTGTGCACCCGCCCCCGCGCCCGCGGACCCCGGGATGCTGAATACTCCGGAATTTGCACGGCGCCCCCTGGGGTACCTGTGGGCAAAAAGCAACCGCCCCGTCAAAGTATGCATTTGGCGGAGCGGTTTATGCAAAAATACTGCTGCGGGCGCGTCGGCAGCTCGCTAGAACTTGAATCCCAGGACAGGTTACTCGGCGCTCTTGAGGGCGCCGACCATGTCGATCTTATTGAGAGTTCGGTTGGTGGCGAGGTTGACGATGATCGTAAAGCCGAAGGAAAGCACCACGGCAAGCACGTAGCTCAGCGGCTCGACTTCGACGTCAAAGTACAGCGACGGCATCTGCAGGATGTACGTAAAGCTCTCGGCAAGCAGGCCACCCAGCGGCACGCCCAGTGCGGTGCCAATCGCCGTGAGGATCAACGTCTCCTTGTTGACGTAATGGTGTACCTCGCCACGGCGGAAGCCCAGCACCTTGATGGTCGCCAGCTCGCGCTCGCGCTCGGAGATATTCGTGTTGGACAACGTAAACACCACCACAAACGACAGGCACGCCGCCATAAAGGTCACGAGCACCACGACGGAATTGATGATAGTGAAGTTCGCCTCGTAGTTCTGCCAATGTTCGGCCGTGCTCGAGATGGTGAGCCAACCGTCACTCTTAAGATTCTTGCTAAACGCAATCTGGTCGGCCGACGAGCCCTTAAGCAGCACAAAGATGCCGTTAAGACGCGCGCTTCGGCCGAACGCGCGCTCATAGGTGCCCTGCGTCATATAGAGCGTGTTGCCCAAATAGTTGAGCGAGATGTCGCTGACTTTGACCTTGGCGACGTTGAGCGACGAATCCTGGACCTGCGCCGTGTCGCCCGGCTGAATCCCAAGAACCAGCTGTGAACTCTTGCTCAGATACACGTCTCCGTCACGCAAAGACAGTGGCTCTTTGGACTCATCCTCGAGACGCGCGTAGTCGTCCAGGTCGTTCGTGCGGTCATCGGGCACCACGATCAGCTGCACGGTCTCGCTCTTGCCGCCAAATGTAAAGGTGACGTTGTCGGTCATAATCGGCAGCGTCGAAGTCACGGTCACGTCGGAATCCTTGGCTGCGCTTCGCTCATCCAATGCCGCGCACGTCTGCGAAAAATCGTCGGGATTGGCAACCGCCAGCAGGTCATAGCGCGTGATATGCCCGTACTGCTTGGGCGAAAGCGCCACCGACGTATCGCGGATGCCCATGCCGCAAATCACAAGCGCCGTACAGCCCGCGATGCCAAAGATGGTCATAAAGGCGCGCTTTTTGTAACGGAATAGGTTGCGTGCAGCGACCTTGTTCAAAAAGCCCATGCGGCGCCAGATAAAGCCGATGCGCTCGAGCAAGATGCGCGAGCCAGCGCGCGGGGCCTTGGGACGCATAAGCGAGGCCGGGGTCTCGGCCATCTCGTGGCGGCAGGCGATAATCGTGGCGCCCACCACGCCCACGGCAAACAGCGCCACCGAGACGATCGAGGACACGATGTCGTACGAAAGCAGCATCTGGGGCAGCGAGTACATGTCGTCGAACACCGTAAACAGGAACAGCGGCAGGCCCACAAATCCGATGATGTTGCCGAGCACGCCGCCGATCAGACAAGCCCACAGCGCATAGTCCACGTATTTGGACAGGATGCGTCCGCGCGAATAGCCGAGCGCCTTATACAGGCCGATGAGCGTGCGCTCCTCCTCGACCATACGCGTGGCGGTGGTAAGGCTGATGAGCACGGCGACGATAAAGAAGATGAACGGGAACACCGTGGCGATGGCTTCAATTGACGAGCTATCGCTCTCCACGCTCGAGTAGCTTGCGATATTGCCGCGGTCCTGGATGTACCAGGTGCATTCTCCCAGATCGGAAAGCTCGGCGCGGGCGTCGGCAAACTGTTGGTCGGCGGCGGCACGGCGCTGGTCCAGGTCGGCTTGCGCCTGCGCACGCTCGTCGCTGCCCTCGGCCATGCGATTGATGTTGTCCTGCTCGATCCCAAAGAGCATGGCGGCCTGACGCTCGGCCGCATCCAAGCTTGTCGGCGTGTCGACCGTCAGCTCCTGAGCGCGCGCCTTCTCACGCTCCTCGCGGATCTTCTCTATATTGCCCTTGACCTCATTGATCTTTGCCGCGTAGGCATCCGAATATGAGTTGAGATCCTTGGCTCCCTCGACGACCACGTGGACCGCGGAGTAGGAAGAAGATGTCGCGGCGTCCTCGCTCACATAGAACTTATAGTCCGCCGCCGAGGCGGCACGGAAGGCGTTGACCGTCGAGTCGGAGCTCACATCAGTGGGATCGAGAACCTCGGCCGTGATGGTGTAATCGCCATCGGCAAACTGATCCTTGGCGCTTTGGTTCGACGAGCTCGCATCGTTGGCAGCAAAGCTCACCGTATCGCCGAGCTTTTTGCCCGAAGCCTTCAGGAACTTCGAAGTCACCGCGACCTCATCGGCGCTCTCGGGCAAATCGCCGTTCACGAGCACTGGCTGATCGATATTCTCCTTGGAGAGACTTTGCACGACCACGCGCTCGCGCGTTGTGCCCACGGCGGTGTAGGCGGTCTCGGTGTAGATGCCCTCGGCCGTTTCGACGCCATCGACCTCTTGGATGGCGTCGAGATCATCGTCAGTCAGGCCATAGGTCGACTGCACGTTAATGTCATAGACATTTTGCTGGTCGAAGTAGGCGTCAACCGAATCGCACAGGTCCTCGCAACCCGCCTTAAGGCCGCACATCACGCTCACGCCGAGCGCGGTGATCACGACGATAGACAAGAAGCGTTTGAGGCTGCCGCGAATCGTGCGGTAGACACCGCGGCGAAACACCGTCGGCACCATATCGTTTGAGCTTTGGGCAGTGCGGTAGGTCGTAAAATCCTGCTCGCGCTCCGTGTTCTGCGCGTCGCGGCGTTGGCTGTTTTGGCGGTCCTGATCCATGGGCGCTACCACTCGATCGTCTCGATAGGCACGGGATTTTGCTGGACCGTCTCGCTCTCCACGCGGCCGCTCTTAAAGCGAATCAGGCGATCGGCCATGGGCGCGAGCGCGGAGTTGTGCGTGATGATGATGACCGTAATGCCCTGCTTGCGGCAGGTATCCTGCAGCAGCTGCAAGATCTGCTTGCCGGTTTTATAGTCGAGCGCGCCCGTGGGCTCGTCGCACAGAAGCAGCTTGGGGTTCTTTGCCAGTGCGCGGGCGATGGACACGCGCTGCTGCTCGCCGCCCGAAAGCTGTGCCGGAAAGTTGCCCAGGCGCTCGCCCAGGCCAACCTGGCGAAGCGTCTGTTCGGCATCGAGCGAATCGGGGCAAATCTGAGCTGCGAGCTCAACGTTTTCGAGGGCCGTCAGGTTGGGGACCAGATTGTAGAACTGGAAGACAAAGCCGACGTCGGCGCGGCGGTATTCCACGAGCTGCGCCTCGTTAGCGGAGCTCACGTCGCGCCCGTCCACCGTCACGGTGCCGGAAGTTGCCGTGTCCATGCCGCCCAAGATGTTGAGCGCCGTCGTTTTACCGGCGCCTGAAGCACCCAAAATGATGGCGAGCTCGCCGCGCTCGACCGTAAAACTCGCGCCGTCGAGTGCGTGAATGCGGGCGTCGCCCTCGCCGTATGCCTTGATGACGTCTTTGAATTCGATATAGGCCATCGATTAATTCCCATCTGGTCGGATAACTCTTTAGTATTACCCATTTCGCACCGACCAAAAAGGGACAGGTTCATTTTGGCAGGTTTTAGAGGCGGACGGTGAAGGTGATCTGGTTGCCGTGGCCGCAGACAGAAGCGCTCCCACCATGGGCTTCGGCGATGGCACGCACCACGGATAGGCCCACGCCCGAGCCGCCCGTCTTGGAGCTGCGCGACACGTCCGCACGATAGAAGCGGTCGAACAATCGATCTAGGTCGCCTTCGGGCAGCTCGTCCACGGCGTTCGAAACGACAAGCTCGGCCGAACCTTTGCCTGCACCGCGTGAGACGGCACGCAGACTCAACTCAATTACACTGCCCTCACTCGCATAGCGCGTGGCGTTATCCAGCAGCAGCTCAACCACCTGCGCCACCGCTGCAGCATCGGCATGGGCCCGCACGCCACTCGCAATCGACGTCGACAGACGCTTGCCACGCGAAACCGCCACCGACTCAAACGGCGACGCCGCCTTGTCCACTGCCTCCGAAAGATCGATCGATATCATGGTAAAGCCCGCCGAACCCTCGTCCATGCGAGCCAAAAACACCAGACGCTCCGTGAGCGCCGTCAACCGTGCAACCTGTTCGTGAATGCTCTGCGTCCACTCGCTCTCGCCGCTCTCGATCTCTTGCACCTCATTGGCGGCATCAATCACGGCCAGCGGCGTCTTGATCTCGTGGCTTGCATCGGTAATAAAGCGCTTTTGCTTGCTGTAGCTCTCGACCATCGGCCGAATCACCGCGCCCGAGGCACCCGCCACAATTGCCAACACCGCCAGCCAGCCAATGCAACTAATCGCCACGCTCGCGCTCAAAAACGAATGAAAGCTTGCAAGCTCGCGCGAGCAGTCCACAAACACATAGGTGGTCTCGTCGCCCTGAACCGTAACCGTATAGCGGTAGTTACCAGAAAAGCCCGAGGTCCAACCCTTGGAATATAGTCCTGCAGCGATGCGTGCAGCACGCTTGGCACCCACCGCGGCAATGCGGGCCGTGTTGACATCGGTCACCTGCCCACCGGCAATCGACACCGTAAAGTAGCGCGTGTCGAAGGGAGACTCCGCCGTCATACCTTCGAAGTGCCCGGTGCGCATGACCACCCTGTCACCGGCAGCGGTCTTACCGGCGCCCACATCCTCGCCGAGATCGGTCTTGGGCTCATCCGTCCAATCGATGCCGTCCTTGCCCGCCAAGATATAGTCCAGACGAGCGTCGGCCATCTTGCAGACATGCGAGTAGTTGACGATATTGATGCCGGCGATGATAAGCGTAAGCACGGCGGTCACGGCACCCATGGCAACCAGGATGAACTTACGACGCAGGCGACGTCCCATTGCACTGGCAGCATCGGCGCGCCCCGGATTACCCGAGTCCGCGCCCATGCCGAGCTTTGCCGTCGTGCGCTTCCACCACGCACTCGCGCTCACGCCTATTCGCCCTCCTCAACAACCTCGAGCGAATAGCCCTGGTTGCGCGATGCACGGATGGCCACGTTGGCACCAAGCGCCGTCAGCTTTTTGCGCAGGTACGAGATATAGACCCACACCACGTTAGCGCCTTCGGGCGCGTCCTCACCCCAAACTTCGAGCATCAAACGCTCGGTGGGCATGCGCGTGCCGGCGTTGCGCATAAAGAGCTCCATAAGCTGAAACTCTCGATTGGCCAGGTGCTCCTCGCCCAAAGGGCCCACGAGTGTGCACGATGCCGTGTCGAGGCGCACGTTGCCCACGCTGAGCGTCGTGGCGTCAATTGCCGTCGCGGCACGCGTCATGGCGCGAATGCGTGCGAGCAGCTCCTTGGCGGCGAACGGCTTGGTCAGGTAGTCGTTGGCACCGGCATCCAGGCCCTCGACCTTATCGGACACCTCGCTTTTTGCCGTGAGCATGATGATGGGCAGTCGCTTACCGGCGGCGCGTGTGCGCTTGAGTACCTCGATACCGTCCATGCCGGGCATCATGATGTCCAGAATTGCGGCGTCATAGTCGTTGGCGAGCAGATACTCGAGCGCCGTCAGACCATCGAGCGCGGTATCGACCTCGTAGTCGCTATGTTGAAGAATCGCGGTAAGGGCGCGGGAGAGGCCGGGTTCGTCCTCGGCAAGCATCAGCTTCATAGTTGTTCCTTTGGCGCACGGCTATACAGGTTTCGATACTGCCGATGATAGCGCACCGTCAACCGCCTTAGCGCAGCCTTAGCCGCTCAACCTGCGCGTTTTTAAATACGCAGGATATGGCTTAGCCAAACTTAAGGCGCAGATGTCAAACGCTTGTCCGCACGCCGGAGACGATAGAACAGCAACTCACCCTTTCGCGGCACCTTTATCATGCAAAGAGCTCGGGCACTATTCCTCGTACGCGCCCTCAAGCCGAAGCAGCCACTCCTTGCGGTCAAGCCCGCCGGCATATCCGTTGAGCGAACCATCGGCGGCAACCACGCGATGGCACGGCACGATAATCGAAATGGGATTGCGTGCAACCGCAGTCCCCACGGCACGGGGAGACACAACGGGCGCCTCGTTTCCCGGTACACGATGTCGAGCCGCAACACGCTGGGCGATCTCGCCATACGTAGCGACCTCGCCACGCGGAATAGAAAGCAGCTCGTACCAAACTTCACGCTGAAACGCCGTGCCGATCATATGCAACGGCGGCGTAAACCGAGGTTCCTGCCCTGCAAAATAAGCATTCAGCCAAGCCCAGGAACGCTCAAGCACCGAAGACGCCGCACCATTTGCCGGACTCACCGACGACATGCCGCCAGCACCAGAAACTGCATCGGCGCCTTCAACATGTTCGGGATCTTCTTTGAGAAGCGTGGAGCCAAAATGCTCCTGCCCCTCAAACCAAAGTCCCGTCAGACCGCGGCCATCAGCGGCAAGCAAGATTTCGCCCAAAGGCGAAGCAAACGTCGTCGTGACCACCAGCGGCTCCTTTCAAAACTCCGCAACATAATACCGCGAATTGTGCAGACAACCCCAATCGACCCCAAAGTCACCCAAGGCAGCAGGCGCGCAGCGCCGCAGCTGCCGCACGACCCCAAAGTCCCCGCAGGCAGCAGGCGCAACGCGCCGCAGCTGCCGGCCGCGCCCCACAGTCCCCAAAGGCGGCAGGCGCAACGCGCCGAGGCCGCCACCGGGACCAGGGCCCGCAACAGCCGCGCGCCCCCACATCAGGCCAGCGGCCCCAACCAACAACGGCCCCATCGCAGACTGCTCGCAGCCGAGTCACCGCAGGCGGGGGCCGGGCTTAGTTTTCAGAACACTCCGCAGACCAGTGTGGCGCCTTGTCCGCGGCTCCGAAGGAGCAGGACAAGGCGCCACACATGGTCGAGGACGTTCTGAAAACTAAGTCCGGCCCCCGCCGGACAGGTCAACCTACTCGCAGAGCAGCTTGGCGATCTGGACGGCGTTGGTTGCCGCGCCCTTACGGATTTGGTCGCCGCAGCACCAGAAGGTGATGCCGCGCGCAGCCTCGGGGTTCGAGATGTCGCGGCGCACGCGGCCGACCCAAATCAGGTCCTGGTCGGAGGTGTCCATCGGCATGGGGAAGCGGTCGTGTGCATCCTCGGCAGCCATATCGTCAACCAGCTTGACGCCAGGAGCAGCAGCCAGCGCAGCACGGGCCTCTTCCACCGTAATATCGCGCTCAAACTCGAGCGTAATGCTCTCGGAGTGCGAACGCAGCACGGGCACGCGCACGCAGGTGCAGTTCACGCGCAGCTCGGGCAGATGCATGATCTTACGGCCCTCGTTTTGCAGCTTCATCTCCTCGGAGGTAAAGCCCTCCTCCTTGACGCCGCCAATCTGCGGAATCAGGTTGCTCGCCAGCTGGGCGGCGAAGGCGCGCGGCTCGGGAATCTCCTCGCCACGGCCCAGGGCGGCAAGCTGTGCTTCGAGCTCGGCCATACCGGGGGCACCGGCGCCCGAAGCTGCCTGATACGTGGACACGATCATACGCTTTACGCCGGCAAGCTGATGCAGCGGCCAGGTGGGAACCAGGCCGATAATGGTCGCGCAGTTGGGGTTGGCGATAAGGCCGTGATGCCACTTGATATCGTCGGCATTGATCTCGGGCACGACCAGCGGCACCTCAGGGTCCAGACGGAAGGCGTGGCTGTTGTCGACCACGACAGCGCCGCGCTTGACGGCCTCGGGCAGCAGCTCCTTCGCGATATCGTCGCCAGCGGCGCCAAGCACAATATCGCAGCCCTCAAAGGCCTCGGGGCAAGCCTCCTCAATCACGATTTGCTCGCCGCGGAACTCAACGGTCTTGCCCGCAGAGCGCGCGCTCGCCAGCAGCTTGAGCTTACCGACCGGAAACTCCTGCTCGTTGAGGCACTCGAGCATCTGGGTGCCCACGGCTCCCGTCGCGCCCAAAATAGCAACCGTGTACTGTTTCATGCTTCCCCCTTTAAAGGTTGTGGCTTTTGCCCGCACGCCGAGCAGGCCGATTATTGTTGCCAGTGTATACAAGAACGGGGCGGGCACGAAACCCGCCCCGTCGAAACGAAACCGAAACGAAACGCCCTGCCGTAGATTTTTGAGACATGACCCAAAAATCTACCGAGCAGTCGCTACTTTTTGAGCGCGGCCAGAGCGGGATCGACCGGCGCAGGAGCCTCCAGATCGGAGACCTTCACAATGCCGTTTTCGTCGGAGAAGGCACGGTAAATGGTCTGAATCGCTAGGTCGAAGTCCTTCTCCTCGACACCGATAATGATGTTGATCTCGTCACAGCTCTGCGAAATCATACGCACGCTCACGCCGGCCTGGCCAAGCATGCCAAACAGGTGACCCGAGATACCTGCGCGCCCGCGCAGGTTACGGCCGACGGTCGCGATAAGCGCCAGGCCCTCGACAACCTCGATCTCGAGCGGCTCGACCTCCTGCTGAATGTCTCCCACGAGCGAGTACAGCGAATCGTGCACGTCCTGCTCCTGCACCACGGCGCCAAAGCGGTCGACGCCGGTGGGCATGTGCTCGACGGAGACGTCATAGCGCTCGAACACCGATAGCGCGCGGCGCATAAAGCCGACGCGCGGCTTGGTGCGGTCGCGGGCGACGTTGATGGCGACAAAACCGCGCTTGCCAGTCACGCCGGTAATGATGGGCTCTGCCTCGCCCTCGTCAGCCGTCTCGCTAATGATGGTGCCGGGGTCCTGCGGCGCATTGGTGTTCTTGATGACCAGCGGAATGCCGGCCTCGCGCACGGGGAACACGGCCTCCTCGTGCAGGACGCTCGCACCCATGTACGAAAGCTCTCGCAGCTCCTCGTAGGTAACGCGGGCGATGGGCTGAGCTTCGGGCACGATGCGCGGATCGGCAGAGTAGAAACCCGAGACGTCGGTCCAGTTCTCGTACAGATCGGCGCCCAGGCACTTGGCCAGAATCGAGCCGGAAATATCGCCACCGCCACGGTCGAGCAGCTTAATCTGGCCCTCACGCGTCGCGCCGTAGAAACCGGGCATAACAAAGCCGCCCTGCTGACCGTACTCTTGCACCAGCTCGGAGGTGCGGTTCATGCTGAGCGTACCGTCGTGATGGAACGCCACAACCGTCGCGGCGTCCAGGAACGGCAGGTCCAGGTACTCGGCCATCAGGCGAGCGGTGAAGTACTCGCCGCGGCTCACGAGCTCCTCGGTAGAGTAGCCGCCCGAGCGGGCGCGCTCGGCAAAGGCCGCAAACTCCTCGCGGATGGGATAGGTGAGTCCTAGCTCGTCAGCAATATCAAAGTAGCGCTGGCCAATGTCCTCGAGCAGCTCCTCACACGACACGTGATACTTAACGTGCGCGTTAACCAGGTAGAGCAGGTCGGTCACCTTGGTGTCGCCCTTAAAGCGGCGACCACAGGCGGAAACCACCACAAAACGGCGAGCCGGGTCGGCATCGACGATGGCCTTGATCTTCTTAAAGTGTTCGGCGTCGGCGACCGACGAGCCGCCAAACTTGGCAATCTTAATCATGGGCTGGAGGTTACCTTTCTAAAAAGCCTCTGCAAACCTACTTTGCGCGCTCTGATACCATGGTTTCACCGATTGGGACCAAGGCATCCGAGGAGCAGTGTTATATGGGAACTTATCATAGTACACGAGGACGCACTTTATCGTGCTCAAGTAAGGTGGCAATCCGCACCGGCATCGCTCCCGACGGGGGTTTGTTTGTCTCGGACGAGCTTGGCACCCAGCAGGTCGATATCAGCTCGCTTGCAGATAAATCGTACTTTGAAATCGCTCAAGATGTGTTGGGAATGTTACTGAATGATTACACGGCCGAAGAAATTTCGGCGTGTGTCGACGAGGCATACCGCGGCACGTTCGCGAGTGAAGAGGTTACGCCGCTCGTCAAACTCGACGCAGCGCCGGGCGCTGACGCCCCTCAGACCTATGTGATGGAGCTCTTTGGCGGCCCCACAAGCGCCTTCAAGGACGTCGCCCTACAGATGCTCCCCCGCCTCATGGCCCGCACTTCCGCCAAGGACGGCGGCGCCGAGCGCATCATGATCGTCACCGCCACGTCAGGCGACACCGGCAAGGCCGCACTCGCCGGCTTTGCCGACGCCCCGGGCACGGGCATCACCGTCTTTTATCCCGAGGGCAAGGTCAGCCGCGTCCAGAACCTGCAGATGTCCACGCAGGAGGGCGATAACGTCGCCGTCTGCGGCATCCGCGGCAACTTCGACGATGCCCAGAGTGCCGTCAAGCGTATCTTTGCCGATAAGGAGCTTGCCGAGCGTCTTGAGGCCGCCGGCACGGTGCTTTCGAGTGCCAACTCCATCAACGTCGGCCGCCTGGTGCCACAGGTCGTCTACTACTTTGCCGCCTATGCGCAGCTGCTGCGCGCCGGCGCTATCGAGGCCGGCGACGCCGTGGAGTTCTGCGTACCGACCGGCAACTTTGGCGATATCCTGGCCGGCTACTATGCCAAGCGTATGGGTCTGCCCGTCGCCAAGCTCATCGTCGCGAGCGACAAGAACAACGTGCTTGCCGACTTCCTGACCACCGGCGTCTACGACCGTAACCGCCCGTTCTTCACGACCATCTCGCCGTCGATGGACATCCTCATCAGCTCTAACCTGGAGCGCATGCTGTACTTCCTGTCCGACGGCGGCTGCGAGCTCGTTGCCGGCCTTATGGAGCAGCTGGCACAGACTGGTCGCTACGAGGTGCCCGCCGAGCTGCTGGCCAAGATTCAGAGCGTCTTTGGCTGCGGCTGGGCCAGCGAGGACGAGGTCCGCGCTGCCATCAAGAGTTGCTGGGACGCCAACGGCTACGTGATCGACCCGCACACCGCTTGCGGCTATCACGTCTTTGAAAAGGTCGCTCCCGCCGAGGGCGCCAAGGCTCGCGTGCTGCTTTCGACCGCCAGCCCCTACAAGTTCCCGCGCGCCTGCTGCGATGCCCTGGGGCTCGACGTTCCCGAGGACGACTTTGAGGCCATGCGCGTGCTCGAGCAGGCAACCAACACGGTTGCCCCGGTCCAACTCGCCGAGCTCGAGTCCAAGCCCGTCCGCTTCGAAGACGTCTGCAACGTCGATGAGATGGCAAGCTACGTCGAGTCTGCAGCAAAAAAGATGGCTACCAACTAAAACCCCTTATAAGGCGCCGGCGAAAGCCGGCGCACTTTCTTTCATCAGATACCCACCGGGATGATGACGAACTGACATGCGGGTCTGCCTGTTTAGTTCGTCGCGAGTTCCGCACGAGCCGGAAAGCACTTAATGTGCTTTCCGAGCGAGCCAGGACTGCCCGAGCAGCGAACTAAACAGGCAGACCGCCCAGGAGATTCCCATGATCAAGATCACCGTCCCAGCAACAAGCGCAAACCTAGGCATCGGCTACGACACCCTCGGCATGGCCGTCAGCCTCTACTCGCACTTCACCTTCGAGCGTGCCGACAAGCTCACCATCACAGGCTGCCCCGAGGAATTCCAAAACGAGAACAACCTGGTCTATGTGAGCTTTGTCGATGCACTGGCCGCGTGGGGCGAGCCGGCTTTCCCCGTTGCCATCGACATTCAAACCGACGTGCCCGTCGCTCGCGGCCTGGGTTCCAGCTCCACTTGCGTCGTCGCCGGCATCATGGCTGCCGCCGCGCTGACGGGCCACACCGTCGACCGTGCCGAGCTCGTCCGCATTGCCACCGAGGTCGAGGGCCATCCCGATAACGTCGCCCCTGCCATCCTGGGCGGTGCCGTCTGCTCCTTTACGCCGACCGACTCGCTGCCCCAGTGCCTGCGCTACGAGGTAAGCGATCGCTTGCGTTTTATTACTGTAATTCCGCCCTACGAGGTGCATACGAGCGAGGCGCGCAAGGTTGTGCCGCAGGAGATTCCACTCTCCACCGCCGTATGGCAAATGGGCCGCATCGCCGGCATGACGCGCGGCCTGGAGACCGGCGACCTTGACCTGATTGCCGCCGCCAACGACGACCGCATCCAGGAGCCCTATCGCCGCCGCCTCATCCCCGACTACAACGCCGTGCGCGACACCTGCCTTAACGGAGGCGCCAAGACCATCTGGATCAGTGGCTCCGGCTCGACCCTCATGGCCGTGACTGACGACACCATCGTGGCGAAGTTCCTGCAGGTCAAGCTGCGCGAGCAGTTCCCCAAGTGCGACACGCACATTCTGACGTGCGACACCGAGGGCGCTCAAATCGAGTACCTGTAGACATCCTCCCCATATACCTGTCCGGGACGGTCGGGATGTTCCCTCAAAATCGTCCTCGCGCATGAAGGCCCCTTGCCCTGCTCCTACGGAGCGACGGACAAGGGGCCTTCGCGCTGCGGAATGATTTTGAGGGAACATCCCGACCGTCCCTGCGCCTACCTTGCTGAGGATGTCTACAGGGACCCACGCTTTGAAGGGGCGCCGAGCTGATAGTTGATTTTTATTGGCAGGGGCTCTTGCTGGTAAGGAGCACTTGCTAGAGGCAGGCCTCGGCGATGCGCTTTTTTAGTTCATCGATGCCGGTGCCGGTCTGGGAGCTTGTGATGATCACGTTCTCGGCCGGAACGTTGAGCTGCTTTTTGATGGCTGCTGCCTGGCGGGCCTGTTGGGTGCGGCTGAGCTTGTCGGCCTTGGTGAGGCAGACGATAAAGTTGAACTCGTTGCCCTGCAGGTAGTCGATCATGTCATGGTCGAGTTTACTGGGGTCGTGGCGAATGTCCACCAGCGATACGACCAGGTTAAAGCTGCGCTCGGAGTCAAAGAAGTCGCCGATAAGCTCAGCCCAGCGGTCGCGCTCGGCCTTGGAACGACGGGCGAAACCGTAGCCCGGCAGGTCCACAAAGTGCACGTCGTCGGCCTCGAAGAAATTGATGTTGCTCGTCTTGCCCGGCGTGCTTGAAACCTTGACCAGGTTCTTGCGGCCAAATAGCTTGTTCATGATGGAGGACTTGCCCACGTTGGAGCGGCCGACGAAGCTCACCTCAGGGCAGGTGGACTCGGG
Organism: uncultured Collinsella sp.; assembly: GCA_902478825.1. Taxonomy (GTDB): domain Bacteria; phylum Actinomycetota; class Coriobacteriia; order Coriobacteriales; family Coriobacteriaceae; genus Collinsella. Next base: position 10,177 of record CABSMK010000006.1, on the reverse strand, counting down.
AATCTGCGAAACCTTGCCGTAGCTGGCGACGAACTTGGCAAGCTGGTAGTTAATTGAATCGGCCATGGACACTCCTTGGTCGTAGGTTTTTACAAAACGGGCGTGCTATTGCGCGGCGGCGATACTACGAACGATGTCAAGCGTGATGCCGCTCGCGGTGCGAGCGTACTCATCCAGATCGAACTCGCGCTCGCAAAACGCGTCATATGCCTCGTCGCAATTATCGCTGATAGCGCGCAGCACCAGGCAATCGACACCATTCTTGGCCGCGATGTGCGCAATTGCCGCGCCCTCCATCTCGACGCAATCGGCATGCGTGGCCTCAATCGCAGCGTTACGCATGGCGTCACCCGTAACAAAGCGGTCACCCGTGGCGATAGTGCCACACAGGAACTGCTTGGGGTCCTTCTCCGCAGAATTCTCATCCGCCGAGGCATCCACAAATCCATGCTCGGCAAGCACGGCGGCGGCAACATCAGCCAACGCCGGCGTCGAGACAAACTCCTCGAGTCCCGGCGCCGACTCGGCGATGAGCGCCGTGTCAGTATCGAGATAGCGCAGGCACTTGCCTATAACCACATCGTTAATATGGAGCTTAGGGTTTAGGCCACCCGCAATGCCCGAAAACACAACGGCCTGCGGGGCATATTTGCTGATGAGATGCTGCGTTGCCGCCGCGGCGTTTACGGTTCCCATGCCAGCGGTCGTAGCAACAACGGACAAACCGTCGAGCTCGCCGTTCACAACGGTCAAGCCCGCCTCCTGCGACTCATGCGCGCCACTCAGCTCTTCCTTAATCTGCGCAACCTCTTTTTCGAGTGCGCCTATGATCGCGATGGTTGCCATGCCATCCCCCAAATCCGTGCAAATTGCTTATCCACGGTATGGTACCAGCATTTTGGCTCAACCGTGTCAGCACCAAGCCGTTAGGCCAGTACAGCTCGGGTATCATAAAGGGGCAAAAATGGCTTGTTAGCCGATGGCCGACCTGAGTTCCGCGCGGCGCTTTTTCATGCCGGTCATAACGGCATTGCGCAACTCGGGCATGCGCGCGGTATCCATCTGGGGCACGCCCTCGAGCTTATAGGGAATCCCCAGCTGCTCGTACTTGACGACGCCCATCGTGTGATACGGCAGCATTTCCAGGCCGACCACGTTATGCCATGGAGCGATTAGACGACCGAGTGCCTCGCACTCCTCCACTGTGTCGGTAATGCCCGGCACCACCACGTGACGAATAACAACCTTGATCTTGCGACGCGCGAGCTCATCACCAAACGCCAGGATGCGTGCGGGATCGCAACCGGTCAGCTTTTTATGCTCGACGGGATCGGCGTGTTTAATGTCGAGCAGCACCATATCGGTCTCGTTGAGTACGGCATCGAACTTCTCGGGATGCGCGGGATCGAACGCATAGCCGCAGCTATCCAAGCAGGTATGCACGCGGCCGTCGGGGTTATTGTGCATGGCGCGGAACAGGTCGGCCAAGAACTCAGGCTGCAGGAGCGGCTCGCCGCCGGATACCGTAATACCACCGCTGCGGTAAAACTCATGGTTGCTCTGAAACTCGTCCATCAGGTGCTCGACGGTCACCATGGTGCCGCCGTTAACCGACCAGGTGTCGGGGTTGTGGCAATACGCACAGCGCATGGGGCAGCCCTGAACAAACACCACAAAGCGGATGCCGGGTCCATCGACCGTTCCCATCGTCTCAATCGAATGCACGCGGCCCAGGGCAAACGCAGAGTCCTCGGGACGAGCGTCCACACCCTCGAGCGTCATCTCAGCCATTCCCGCTACCTTGCCTCTCATTGGTTTTAGCTACATAAATGCCAGAGTCATTCTAGCCCATATGCATGATGGCGAAACGGTTTAGCGGTCAATTGGATTGTCCTATTTGGCCCCATGCAAAAGCGGCGGGAAGGTTGTCGCAACCCGCCCGCCGCCGAGGCAATAGAAATCGATAGACGCCAGGCGTTACGCCTTGAGCGTGAGCACCGCGCCGAAGGCGGTCGGGCCGCAATGGCTCGAGATGACGCCGCCGACCTGAGTCCAGGTAACGTCCTTAAAGCCCAGGTCGTGCGCATAGACTTCCATGTCGTCGCGCAGCTCCTGGGAAAGGCCCACCGAATACGCCAGGCCAATGTGCGAGTAGTCGATCTCGCCCTTCGCGACCATGTGGTCAATAAAGGCGCGGGCGCACTTGAGCATAGAGCCGCGGAACTTCTTAGTCGCCACGAACTTGCCGCCCGTCACCTCAATACAGGGCTTAATCTTGAGCAGATGAGCGCCTAGGAACGCGACGTTGGACAAGCGACCACCCGCCTTAAGGAAGGCAAGGTCGGTAGGAACAAAGCCCAACAGCACGCGGTCCATGACGGAGTTCGTAAATGCAAAGATCTCGTCGACGGTGGCATCGGGGTGAGCCTCGATGTATTTGGCGGTCTCGACGACAACGAGCGACTGGCCTACCGAAACAAAGCGCGTGTCCATGGAGAACACGTAGTCGCGCCCCTGGGCCGCAATCTTTGAGGACTGATGCGAGCAGGTCGTGGCCTCGGAATACGCGAGATGCAGAATAGTCGCGTCGGGCTGCTCAGCGTGAATGCAGTCGTACACGTGAGCAAAATCCGCAGGCGCGCAGCCGCTGGTCTTGGGCATCACGCCAAACTCGTTGCAGCGCGAATAAATCTCGAGCGGATCGATCGAGCCGTCCTCGACGGTCTCGTCACCAATCGTGACATGCATGGGCACGCGCACGATGCCGTAGCGCTCGCAGAGCTCCGGCGTCACATCCGACCCAGACTCAACCACGATTACGTACTTGCCCATTATTATCACGACCCATCTCGACATTGGCTTTTCAATACATGGCACGCGCCGCCGCACTGTTGCACAACGGCGTCCAAGCGCCAAAGAGACGCCGCCCCTTGCACACAACAAAGGACAGCGTCTCCCTGGAAAACTCCGTGCTTATCTAGGATTCCACACGGTTTATTAAGGAGGGTTACTTATTCCGCAAACGGTCGCTATATGCGGTAAGCGGTAGTTGGCCGCGACAACTGCGACACATTCCGTCCAGCAAATCCAATCGTGCTCCACGCACGGTTAATGCACGAGGCGGTAGAAATTCATCGATGCCGCACCCTCGGCGTGCAGCTCCATCGCCGGAACCGCCGGCGAATAGGTACGGCTCGTAAGTGCCGCCTCGCCGCCATTTGCAAAAATCTCGACCATCGTAGTGTCCGAAAGCACGCGCAGGTCGCGAAGCTCGCTGAGCTCGATCGACCTCTGGTCGCGCCCATAGCCTTCGTCACCCATGTCGAGGGTAAGCATCCCGTCTGCATAGCGCACAAAGACACCCTTGCGGATTTCGAGCTCGATCACCTGGGCGCCCTCACAGGAAACCACAAGATCAAACAGGCGGCCCGGCTCCTCAACGGTTTCACCGCCTGTCGCGCAAACGCAGTCGCCGCGCATCCTCTCAATCTCGTGCACCGGCTGCTGACAGAGCTTACCATCGCGCATGCTCAGTTTTCTCGGCACCGTCAACGCGCACTGCCACCCGCGTGCCACCGTCGGGCTTTTTGCCGTCGCATCGGGGCAACCCGACCACCCGATCATCAAACGCCGACCCGCAGCATCCTCAAAAGACTGCGGTGCGTAGAAATCAAAGCCGGCATCGACCATCGGGGGCATGCCCTGCCCGGTGATCTTAAAACTCGGCGCCTCCCAATCGGCCTCGATGGGAAACCACACGCACTGGTGCGGATTGCGGTAACGCCAACCATCGGCGGACACACCCTGCGGACAGCAAACGAGAATAAGCTCACCATCGAGCTCAAACAGATCGGGGCACTCCCACATAAAGCCAAACTTCTCGCCCAACTCAATGCGCGTCGCATAGCTCCAGTCCTCTAGATCGCTCGAGGTATAGACAAGCACGCAGCCGCGGTCGTCTTTCGTACGAGCGCCCAGAACCATGTAGTAGATACCATCGTGTTCAAGGATCTTGGGGTCGCGTACGTGCGTACCGATATCGTCGGGGTAATCGACCGGCCCAACAGCCACACGCTTCTTGCCCAATTCGTCGGGATTCTCGGCAACCATATGAATTTGGTTTTGCTCACGGCCCGTCAACACGTAGTCGTAATCATCGCGGTCAAAATGCTTGACGTTGCCGGTATAGAAGTAGTGAATCTTGCCGTCGTGTACAAAGGCAGAACCAGAATACGCTCCGCTCGAATCCAAATCGGAATCGGGAAACAGCACGGGACCGTGATTCTCGTAGGTCACAAAATCCTTTGTCGTCAGATGGTTCCAAAGCACTGGACCGCCATGCGCAGCATCGAACGGATCGTATTGATGATAGATGTGATACGTATCACCAATCTGAACCAAACCGTTGGGGTCGTTGAGCCAGCCAAGCTCAGGCTCCACATGGAACAGGAGCCTATCGGGGTCGGACGCGATGCGAGCCGCCGTCTCGTCCTGTCCAGCTCGCCACTGCTCATAGTCCGCGCGTGTCACCTTATTTTTTTGATTAAACATCGCCGTTGACTTTCTCGTCTATGGGGAAGGACGCTCGACTCACACGAGTCGAACGCCCTTCCTCAAATGGACTTATCCTCAGATTACGCTGAACGGCTCAACTAGAAGCTAACGTCGAAGCCAGCGCCAGCGCCCTCTTCATCGGTGGTCGGCACGCCCTTTGCCTTGTTGTAGGCAAAGATCAAGACGATCGGCACGATAAAGGCGATGAGATTGCCGGCCACATACCACACGAGCGTCTCGGGCGTAACGATGAGCAGGCCAAGCACACCGGTCAGACCCTGACCGATAGCGCGCACCTCAAAGAGCTTCACGAAGGCACCGCCGCAGCCTGCACCGATGCAAGCGCAGACGAACGGGATGATCGAGTAGCGCATGTTTGCAGCAAAGATTGCGGGCTCGGAGATACCGACCAGCGTCGGGATAAAGGACGACATGCAGATGTTGCGCTCTTTGGAGTGCTTCTTGTGGATGAGATACATGCCGATGGCGCCGCCGCCCTGGGCGATGATGGAAACCGACCAGATGGCCTGGATGTAGTTGAAGCCGGTCGTGGCAACGAGGTTGGCCTCAATACCCTGGATGAACTGATGCGTACCGGTAACGACGAGCGGCTGCAGGAACGCGGCGAAGACAAAGGCGCCAAAGACGCCCATCCTGTTGTACAGGACATCGATTACGCCAGCGAGGACGTCGCCGATCAGGTTGCCGAGCGGGCCGAACACGGTGAACAGGGCAACGTTAGCAAGAATCAGGGTAACGGTCGGGACAAAGACAAACGAGACGACCTCGGGGATGTACTTCTGGGCAATCTTTTCGACCTTGGCCATAAACCAGGCAGTCAGGATTGCAGGGAACACGCCGCCCTGGAAAGCAACCATGGGGATGGAGAGCGGACCAAAGTTCCAGTACTCAGCACCCGTCGGATCCATAACGAACGTGTTGCGGTTCATAAGGCTCGGGTGAACCATGACGATACCGACGAGGATGCCCAGAATCGGGTTACCGCCAAAACGCTTCACCGCGCTGTACATAACCAGGACAGGCAGGTAGTCAAACGTGGTGGCGATAATGGCGAAGAAGCTTGCGAGGTTCTTGAGGAACTCGCTGTGGTCGGCAAGGCTGCCCTCCATGCCAAAGAGGCCGTTGGCAACGATCAGCGACTTAAGGCCGATGATGATAGCAGCGCCGACGAAAGCGGGAATGATGGGGATAAAGATATCCGAGAATACCTTGAGGACCGAGAAGAACTTGCCCTTCTTGTCCGCCTCGGCGCCCTTGACCTCGGAAGCGCTGATCTCCTTAACGCCCGTCAGAGCCATAAACTCATCGTAGACCTTGTTGACGGTACCGGTACCGAAGATGATCATGAGCTGGCCGCTGTTGTACAGCACGCCCTTGACGCCATCGATGTTCTCGAGCCCGGCCTTGTTGTACTTGCTCGTATCCTTGAGCACCAGACGCAGACGCGTAACGCAATGCGTGGCGCCCTCGATGTTCTCCAGACCGCCGACGTTATCGACGACTTGCTGAGACACTACTTTGTAGTCCATGTTCCTCTCCATTCCCTTACGAAATCATAAAACGTTTTGATGCCATTACAGAGACGCGATCGTTGCATTTGCGCACTTGAGCGTACCGTCGGTGACCGTCAGTGCCACACCCTGGCCCTGCTTATTGCAGAAGCGCGCGTTAAGCGCAACATCATCGACAAAGATGGTCGCGATATCGTCGTCAACGACCAGGCGCACATGATGAGTGCCCTCGCCCTTAAAGAACAACGGACGCTCGAGGCCCATGTTGTTGACCTGGAACCACGGATACTGGGGGGCCGCCGTAAACTCGAGCTTGCCCTCACGCAGGTTGGCGCGGAACTCATAGGCAAGACCGGACTCGGCGTCCTCGGCAAGCTTCACCGAGAAGCCGGCAGCGTCACCGGCGAGCTCGATGTCGGCATCGAGCATATAGGTGGAACCGGCATCCGCGGCGAGCACCTGCTCGACCTTGCCCGACTCGCAGGAAAGCTCAAAGGCCTCGACTGCCTTAGCCTCGCCAAAGGCGCCAAGCATGCTGTCAGGGAGCTTGGTGCCGAGCGTTCCGTCGGCACGCTGAACGATCTCGAGAGGCATAAAGGTGCCACCCCACAGGTAAGAGCTGGGATCGCCACCCTCGTCACGCGTAGGAACCCAACCAAAGAGAACGCGGCGCTCGCCATCAAATGCGGTACGCGCGGCATAGTACGCGCGGCCATCGAATGAATCGTCAGCAGGAGTGATCCAAGGACCGTTGATGGAGCGAGACATGCGGTAACGGGTCTTGTTGCCATCACTGTACTCGGAGAACACCAGATACCACCAGTCGCCCATCTTAAAGAGATCAGGCATCTCGAACATGGTGTAAAGGCCCGGATTCCACCAGTCGCCCTGGAACTCCCAGGTATCCAGGTCCTTGGAGGTGAACTTGACCAGACGCCCGGTCATCAGACGCTTGTCCTCGCCCACGCGCGTGCCGAGGATGAGCATGTACTCTTCGTTCTCCTCATCCCAAAGCACAAAGGGATCGCGCCAGTTGCGGTCATCGTAACCTTCCTGGGGCGGAAGCAGCGTCTCGGCGATGTTCTTCTCCCACTTGACGGCGTCGTCACTCGTTGCGTGAAGAAGAACCTGCTTCATCAAGCGTGCGCGGACCTTATCGCGATTGCAACCAGTGTAGAGCGCATGGTACTTGTCGCCCACCTTAAACACCGTGCCGGCATAAACATACTGGTCGACTTCCTCGTCGCCGCCACGCTCAAGGCTCTCGCCAAAGTCCTTGTAGTTGACGAAATCCTTGGTCGTCGCGAGTGCCCAACCAAACGGCTCTCCGAAAGGACCGGGGTTTCGCGTGTCACGCTGGTGATAGAGATAGAACGTGCCGTCCTCGCCGTACGGCATGATGTCGCCTACCCAAATTCCCTCAGGCTGGTAATACACCTTGTGCATCCGAGACTTCCTTTCCCACAAGATACTAACTCGGTACAACTGCAAGATATGTCAATCGTTTTCATATGTCAAACGTTTTCACACCAATACGTCTTTTCGCAGTTCCAGTCGTCGGCAAACGGTTGACATATGCCGGCGAACGGTCATCAGAGGCGTTTGAGGAATTCTTTTGGCACGGGATGAACTACGCGGTTTTGCCCTCAATGAGTTCAACGGGGAGCTTGGTATTCGATTCGGGCTTTTCACCGTTAACAAGAGCGATGATGGATTGCGCCGCGAGCTCTCCGATGCGATCGATATCTTGACGAACGGTTGTTAAGTCAGGCATAAACGTCATAGTGCGGCGGGCGCCATCCGCGCCCACGACCTTAATATCGTCCGGAGCGCTCAAGCCGCGCCGCTTCATCACGTTGAGGCAGATGGCCGCCATCGTGTCGTCTCCCGCAAAGATGCCGTCAATATCGGGGTTCTCATCGAGGATCTTCGCAACGACCGCACTCTTTTCGTCGTCGGGCTTAACGAACTCGACCTCACGGACAAGCGCGGGCAAACCGGCCTGCTCAACAACATCGAGGTAGGCATCGGTACGCTTATTGGCAGGCATGCGCATGCGGCTATTGCTGCGCAGGCACAGGATGCGCGAACACCCGTCATCGATCAGGCGACGCGTGGCAAGTTCGCCGATACTATAGCTGTCGCTCGCAATCTGAACAGAGGCCTCGCCAAGGTCGCAGTCGATACCAACCAGACTCAAGCCCATCTCGGCATACGCCTCGGCACCGATATTAAGCGAGTTGACGATGACGCCATCAACCATATTGCGCCGAAGCATATCGATATAAGAACGCTCAAGATCAGGTCGATTGGCGCTATTGCACAGCAACATCTTAAAACCGTTTTCGGCCAGGGTACGCTCAACGGCTTGGACCGCTTGGGCATGAAACGGGCTGCTGACATAGGGGACGATCATACCTATTAGATTCAGGCGACCGTTGAGCATGGCACGGGCGATATCGTTGGGCGTATAGTTGATGCGCTTTATCGCGGCATGGACCTTATCGCGGGTCTCTTGGCTAATATAGCCGCGATTATTAAGCACGCGAGATACCGTAGTAGGCGAAACCCCCGCCACCGCTGCAACTTCCTTGATGCCAGGCTTAGCCGAATCCTTAGAACGAGCGCCCTCGCGAGCCATAGCACCCTCCCCCATCAACATGTCATACGTTTACATACGAACAAAGCATACCCCAACAAGAGCGGGAAGACGGTAACAGTACAAGTAAGTAAACGACTCATCCAAATAATTAGGAGAGTTCCGCCTAAAGGGTGACTACACAGGACCCCAGCCGGGGCTGTTTGGGCTACCTCCCAAAACATTCCGCACTGATATTTTCTGTATTGAAGACGTCGATGGTGCACCCGTATACCATTGACGTCGACACCATCAGATGCGGACCGCGCGGTGACCCCACATTCCGCTGGCGCCCACAGGGCTGCCCTCGTTTCCTGACATGTCCCGCGCGGGCCGCGGCGAGCCGAGACCGCCGCATGACCTAATAGGAGCATGGAGCGATACCGCGGACCCGAACAACCGCATTCTATCGCGCCCCGTCAGTGTGCCGTCTGCCCGGTCCAGGCGAGCACGGAAAGAACGGAGCGAGACATGAGAACCGAATCGACACCCGGCGCCCGCGGGCCGGTCTTCTGCGGGGTCGACACCCACGCCGACTCGCACTGGCTGTGCGTCCTCGACTGGAGGGGCCGCAAGGTCCTGTCCCGCCAGTTCCCCGCCGACGCGGCGGGCTACGAGGCGCTCGCCGGGGCGATCGCGGCGGCCGGGGAGCCGGCCTGCGTCGCGATGGAGGGGACGTCGTCCTACGGGGCGGGCCTCACCAGGCACCTCGCGTCGCTTGGGATGCCCGTGCGCGAGGCGCTCTCCCCGGCGAGGACGCAGAGGAGGCGCCCGGGGCAGGGAAAGTGCGACGAGTCGGACGCGGAGAGGGCGGCCCGCGCGGCGATGTCCGGCTCGAAGCTCGGGACCCCCAAGAGCCAGGACGGGTGGGTCGACGGGGTGCGCTGCATGCTCGCGGCGCGCTCCGGGGCGGTGAAGGCGCGGACCTCGGCGATCAACACCGCGAGGTCGCTGCTCACCACCGCGCCGGAGGGGCTCAGGTCGAGGTTCCGCGGGATGGCGGGGCCGAGGCTGATGGAGGAGCTCCCCTCCGTGCGCGCCGAGGGCGCGCTGGGCGCCGCGCTCGGCGCGCTGGCGGACCTGTGGGCGGCGGCGCGCGACGCGGCGCTCGACATGGAGCGCGCGATCGAGGCGTCCCTGGAGGAGAACTGCCCCGCGCTGCTGGCGATGTACGGGTGCGGGCCCGTGAGCGCGGCCAAGCTCGCGGTCGCGGCCGGGGACAACCCGGGCAGGCTGCGCTCCGAGGCGTCGTTCGCGGCGATATGCGGCGCCTGCCCCGTCCCCGCCTCGAGCGGCAAGACCGTGAGGCACAGGCTCAACAGGGGCGGCGACCGGCAGGCGAACAGCGCGCTGCACGAGATCGCGAGGCAGAGGGTCATGCGCGACCCCGAGACCGCCGAGTACGCCGAGAGGGCCAGGGGGCGGGGAAAGAGCGACAGGGAGGTCATGAGGT